>JBLHLN010000102.1:0-7637 GCA_047620565.1 Woeseiaceae bacterium | reverse complement strand
CACCATCCCGTATGTAACCGGAACCTTGGTGCCATCATCCAGACGTACGATCGTTTTGACCTGTGTTCTGGGTTTGGTTTCATCTCCACGAAACGCCAGTATCTCGACCCGGTCCGGGTCAAACTGCAATACGCCGTCGGCATATCGATGCAGCATTGATGCATAGAATGCATCTATAAACCTCGCACGCTGATCTGCATCGGCATCTCTCCAGTGACGCCCAAGAACCAGTTGCGCCGCATAGCGGCGATCGAATCTCGGCAACAATATGTCGTCGATTGTCGAGTATAAAGCGGCTTTGTCCGCGGCAAGCTCTTCTTTACGGCCATCAAGCCCGCTGGCCAGCAAATCGGATGCCTCCTGAATCACATCGTTCGGCGATTGTGCGAATGCAACAATGGAAAAGAAAAGTATTGCGAGCGCTGTGGTTAGGCGAGTCAAAGTGCTGCGTCCTTTGTTATTGCGCGTCGTTTTCTGAATTGTTATTGAACAAGTACTTGCTTATCAAATTCTCAATAACAATGGCTGACTGCGTAAATTGTACTTCACTGCCTTCTTCAAGATAAAATTCTGAGCCACCCACCTGCAATCCGATGTACTGGCTACCTAACAGGCCCGCCGTAAGTATGCTCGCGTCCGAATCTTCCGGAATCTGATCGTACTTGTTATCAATTTCAAACGTCACGATTGCGTTAAGTTCCCCGGGATCAAATTCAACTGACGTCACGCGGCCAATTGTTACTCCGGACATCGCGACTGGCGCCCTGTCTTTCAGGCTGCCGACGTTTTCGAACCGCGCCGACACTTGGAACGTATCGTCACCTGAAAAAGAGTCAGAGCCGGTGGTCTGAGTGGTCAGAAAAAACAGCGCCGCAAGCCCAAGAAGCACGAATAGGCCCGTTCCAACTTCTACTGATCGAGTCTGTTGCATGTCCTTACCTCAAATGGCTATTGCCGTAATCATAAAATCAAGAATCAAGACCGCAATAGCCGTTATTACGACCGTACGGGTTGTTGCGCGCCCTACTCCCTCTGCGGTCGGTACAGCATTATAGCCCTCCCAAACCGCCAGCAAGCTCGCGACGACGCCAAATACGAAACTCTTGATGATGCCTTCATAGACATCACCGGGCTCCAAAGTCGATCTTAGTTGTTGCCAGAATGCGCCAGGATCTACGCCCAACATATTGACAGCAACAATGTGCGCTCCAAAGAGGCCGATTACGCTGAAAATTGCTGCAAGGGCCGGCATCGAAATAACTCCGCCCAGGAAACGCGGAACCAACACCCGGCGTAACGGATTGATCGCCATCATCTCCATTGCGGATAACTGGTCGGTAGCCTTCATCAGGCCAATTTCTGAGGCCAGTGCCGTACCGGCACGCCCGGCGAACAACAAGGCGGTAATTACCGGACCGAGTTCCTTCAATAAGGAAAACGCGGCGAAAGTGCCAACAGAATCCTCGGCATTGAATTTCGAGAGATTCGCATAACCCTGCAAGCCAAGAACGCCGCCAACGAAAAAACCGCAGACCATAATAATCACAAGCGACAGTGCGCCAGCATTGTAAACCTGGGCAACTACCAGTCCAAAGCGACGCACGAATATCGATGGTGAATTTGCCAGCAGCCGCAGGAAAAATAATTGTAGCGCACCAAAAGTGCGTACGAATTCCTTAAATGTAAACCATAAATCGCGAAGCATGCTGGCTACTCGGTGTCCCTGCCCAATAGCTGCTCCGCATAATCAGGTGCGGCGAAGTGAAAAGCGACTGGGCCATCCGCCATTCCGTGCATGAATTGTTTCACCAGTTCTGAACTGGTGTTGCTCAATTCGTCGGGACTACCCGACGCAGCGACCTTACCGTCCGAGATCAGGTAGCTGCAATCTGAAACCGTCGCAATTTCCTGAACATCATGGCTGACCAGGATACTGGAGATGCCAAGCGCATCATTCATTTTCCGAACCAGGCGAACAATGACGCCCATCGAGATCGGATCCAGACCGACAAACGGCTCGTCATAAATCAGTATCTCAGGGTCCATAACCATCGCGCGAGCAAGTGCGACGCGTCGCGCCATGCCTCCGGACAGCTGCGCCGGCATCATGTCAGCAGCACCGCGTAACCCTACGGCGTGCAATTTCGTGAGAACAACATGGCGGATCAACCGGTTTGGCAGGCGGGTATGTTCACGCAGTGGAAACGCGACATTTTCGAAAACACTTAGATCAGTCAGTAGCGCACCATTCTGAAACAGCATGCCAAAGCGACGGCGCATCACATAAAGATCTTTCTGACTCAATTTCGCAATGTCGATGCCATCGACCAGAATTTTGCCGCGATCAGGAATCAGTTGCCGCGTAATCAGACGCAGCAAGGTTGTCTTGCCGGTACCACTTGGCCCCATGATCGCAGTCACCATGCCACGGGCTATGGTGATGTTCAGACCTTTGAATATTGGCAGATGCCCACGCGAATAATCGAGGTCTCGGATTTCAATCAGGTTGTCGGACTGCTCTTCCATGCAGATGCCTTGTGCAGCCGTTTTCACGACATTTATTGTTAATTTTTGTTATCTGCCATCACGGCGCGTCCCATGGCTGCCGGACAGCAGGGCCTTCGCGCTCTTGGAGCATAACAAACTATGCACCTACCGGCACCGCAGGGCCACGCCTGAAGCCGTTTTGAGCCGTTGTACAACGATTGTGAACAGACAAATCTGGCCACCCGGCTTAAATAGGACTAAAATAGTCCCCTTTAATTCAGGGCGGAGAATCATCGTGCTACGCATCAGCCGGCTAACAGACTACGGGACAGTGGTTTTGGCACATCTGGCCAACGATTCGGCGGAACGCAGCAGTGCGACCGAAGTCGCCGCCACGACCGGTCTGGGCTTGCCGACAGTCAGTAAACTATTGAAATCATTAGCAAAAGCAGGTTTGGTAGTATCAACGCGCGGCGCCCGTGGCGGCTATCATTTATCACGGGAACCAGAGCTCATCAGTGCTGCAGATGTGATTGACGCGCTTGAAGGGCCGGTGTCGATCACAGAATGCAGCGCCACTGACAGTCACTGCGATTTTGAGTCCGTTTGTAACGTTGGCAGCGCCTGGCAGCGAATCAATGTCTCTATCCGGCGTGCCCTTGAGGACGTCAGTCTGAGCGACTTGCTGCTTAGCCGCAGCCCGGTGCCGCAATTCCGCTTCTCCGGGCTGCCCATTACCGTCGAACCGAAGACCTAAATCTATGTCCACCGAACCCAACGAAATCGAATCGCTCGTCAATCGCCGCTACGAACATGGTTTCGTAACCGATATTGAGACCGACAGCCTGCCGCCCGGGCTGGACGAGGATGTCGTTCGTGCCATATCAGCGCGCAAGAAAGAGCCACAGTTCATGCTGGATTGGCGCCTGAAGGCTTATCGCCACTGGTTGACCATGGACGAGCCGGAATGGGCGCACGTCCACTATCCACAAATTAATTACCAGGACATTTCCTATTTCTCCGCGCCGAAATCGGACGATGACAGGCCCAAGAGCCTGGATGAGGTCGATCCCAAGCTACTGGAAACTTATGAAAAGCTGGGCATCCCGTTGCACGAACGTGCGCGACTGGCCGGAGTTGCGGTCGATGCGGTTTTTGACAGCGTTTCCGTTGCAACAACCTTCAAGGAAAAGCTTCACGAAGCTGGCGTAATCTTTTGCCCGTTTTCGGAGGCCGTCATCGATCATCCGGAGCTGGTACAAAAGTACCTCGGATCCGTCGTTCCCTATCGCGACAACTTTTTTGCAACGCTGAACTCTGCGGTATTCAGTGATGGTTCATTCGTCTACATCCCGAAGGGCGTACGTTGCCCAATGGAGCTGTCTACTTATTTTCGAATCAATGCCGCGAACACCGGCCAGTTCGAAAGGACACTAATCATCGCTGAGGAAGGCAGTCACGTTAGTTACCTTGAAGGATGTACCGCGCCTATGCGAGATGAAAACCAGCTACATGCTGCCGTCGTCGAACTGGTTGCGCTCAAAGATGCAGAAATTAAATATTCCACCGTGCAAAACTGGTACCCAGGTGACGAGAACGGCGTTGGCGGCATCTACAATTTCGTCACCAAACGCGGCGATTGTCGCGGCGACAATTCAAAGATTTCCTGGACCCAGGTCGAAACCGGATCAGCCATAACCTGGAAGTACCCAAGCTGCATCCTTCGCGGCAAGAATTCCGTCGGTGAATTTTACTCGGTGGCAGTTGCCAACAACATGCAACAGGCGGATACCGGCACGAAGATGATACACATCGGCGAAAACTCGTCGAGCACGATTGTCTCCAAGGGCATATCTGCTGGACATGCACAAAATGCATACCGCGGCCTGGTGCGCGTCATGCCCCAGGCGAAAGGCGCAAGAAACCACACGCAGTGCGATTCCCTTCTAATTGGTAAGGAATGTGGCGCGCACACGTTTCCGTATATGGAAATCAGAAACCCTTCCGCGCAGGTTGAGCATGAAGCAACCACTTCGAAGATTTCCGAAGACCAGCTATTTTATTGCCGCCAGCGCGGCATATCAGAAGAAGACGCCGTCAACATGATTGTTAACGGTTTCTGCAAAGAAGTTTTTAAAGAACTGCCAATGGAATTTGCAGTCGAGGCACAAGCCCTGCTCAACGTAAGCCTGGAAGGCGCCGTTGGCTGACCGATAGAAGAATTAACCATGTTAGAAATCAAAAACCTCGAAGCTGGAATCGGTGATACCGGCATCCTTAATGGCCTGACATTGTCAGTAAAAGCCGGTGAAGTGCACGCTATTATGGGTCCGAATGGATCGGGCAAGAGTACGTTGGCACAAGTGATAGCGGGCCATCCCGATTACGTCGTCAGCAACGGAAGCGTTGAATACGGCGGCGAAGACCTTCTGCAGCTGGAACCTGAGGAACGCGCTCGGGAAGGTATATTCCTGGGGTTTCAATATCCTGTCGAGATCGCCGGCGTCAACAATGCCTACCTACTTAAGGCAGCGGTCAACGCCAAACGGAAACACCAGGGACTCGGCGAAGTCGACGCCTTCGAATTCCTGAAACTTGCAAGAGAAAAGATGGCTTTGCTGGATATGGATCCGAAGTTTCTGCAGCGAGGCGTCAACGAAGGGTTTTCCGGCGGTGAGAAGAAACGCAACGAAATTCTGCAAATGGCGATGCTCGAGCCAAGTCTTGCGATTCTCGACGAAACTGACTCCGGACTGGATATCGACGCCCTGAAAGCTGTAGCCAACGGCGTTAATGCCCTGCGCGACCCTAACCGCGCCATTGTCCTGGTGACGCACTATCAACGATTGCTGGACTATGTAGAACCTGATTTTGTACATGTTCTCTCCGCTGGAAAGATCGTGAAATCCGGCGACAAATCGCTTGCACTGCAGCTTGAGGAAAAGGGATATGAGTGGGTTCGCGAGGCCGCGAACGGATGAGCAGTACTGCAATAAATCAGGAATTACTCGCTGCAGCCGTCCGTTCGATACCACCCGGTGATCTCGGCTCAATGCGGCAACGAGCCGTAGAGAAATTTGCAACAACAGGGTTCCCGACCGCGAAAGACGAAGACTGGAAGTACACCAATCTGGGAGCTGCTGCAGAACTCAGTAACAACTGGCTGCGATCGTTTGACGGTGCAGCAGTCAATGATAGCTCCCCGACTACTGATGTAGCGGCGATAGTCAGACTTACTGAGGCAGTTGACGCCGACTGGATAGTCATTCGAAACGGAATTGTCGATTCGGCAACGCTCGCGGCTGCAGTCGCTGCTACAAAAGGCGACATAACTATTTCCCATCTGCAAAACGACAGCGTAATTGACCAGCTCGATGTCGGCGATCCGATGTCTGCTTTCAACGCCGCTCTTTTGCGGGATGGATTGCACATACGCGCAGGAAAGAATACGCAACGGGAAAAACCAATTGGCCTGATCTATGTCGACGACAGCGCCGAAGAAGTTTCGCTTGCGCGCGTAGTGGTCGAATGCGCAGACAATTCACGATTGAAAATCGTCGAATATGCATATTCAGAGGGTGCCGCGAAGTTTTCGAGTGTTGTTACACAGGTCAACATGGCAACAGGCGCGCGGCTGGACTACTCACGCATACAAGAACGAGATCCGGCGCATGTTGGCGTAAACCGATTGAACGCAACCCTTGCCAAAGACGCATTGTTGAATCACTCGGCGTTTGATTTGGGCAGTGCGTTGGCAAGAAACGATATTGTTGTAGAAATTACCGGTGCAGGCGTAGAGGCAAATTTACATGGGCTCTACCTGACTTCCGAAAAGCAACACGTAGATAATCATCTGCGGATGATTCATTGCGTTGGCCCCTCTTTGAGCATGCAAAACTATCGTGGCATTCTGAGCGGACATTCGCGTTGCGTTTTTAATGGCAAGGCCGAAGTACTGAAGGGCGCAGACGGCACCGACGCAAATCAGAGAAATCACAATTTGTTGCTTTCCGACCGCGCCGAAATTGATACCAAGCCGGAACTTGAAATTTACGCAGATGACGTCAAATGCAGTCACGGAGCGACCGTCGGTCAACTTGACGAGAGCGCGATCTTTTATCTGCGAACGCGTGGACTCAGCGAGGAGAATGCGAAGCTCCTGCTGACCCGTGCATTTGTTGCGGAAATACTCGATGCGCTGACGATCGATGAATGCCGGGGCTATCTGTCGGAATCGGTTCAACGGCGACTCGATCAATTGATCGATGGTGGCGCGCAATGAACAGTTCCAATTCAGATGTCAGCAGAATGCCTCACGTTGAGGGCATCGACCATTGCCGTGCCGACTTTCCTGCCCTGGACCAACAGGTAAATGATCATTCCCTGGTCTATCTCGATAGCGCCGCCTCATCTCAGGCGCCAGCGAAGGTAATTGATGCTGTCGCTGAATACCAACGGCACGATCATGCAAACGTTCATCGTGGCGTACATACCTTGAGCCACAGGGCCACCGAGGCCTACGAGGGTGCCCGCGATGCTATAGCCGGTTTCATTAACGCTGCAAGCCGCAACGAGGTGATCTATACCAGCGGCACGACCGAATCGATCAACCTGGTCGCACAAAGTTTTTGTCGTCCTGGCTTGAAACCTGGCGACAAAATACTGATCACGCACCTGGAGCATCATTCCAATATCGTCCCCTGGCAGCTCCTGTGTGAACAGACAGGCGCCGAATTGCTGGTAACGCCGATTGACGAGGCTGGACAGGTTGACACTGATACGCTCGTGCAGCAACTGCAGAGCGGCGTCAAATTGCTCGCAATAGCTCATGTCTCAAACGCATTGGGGTCGATTCTGCCTGTTAAGGCAATTGTCGCGAGTGCACACGAACTGGGGATCCCGGTTTTGCTGGATGGCGCGCAAGCGGTTCCGCACATGCCGGTGGACGTACGTGATATCGACTGTGACTTTTACGCGTTTTCCGGACACAAAATGTGCGGTCCGACAGGCATCGGCATTCTTTACGGAAAAGAGTCACTTCTTGATCGCATGCCACCATACCAGGGCGGCGGAGACATGATTCTCGAGGTCGCCTTTGACAAGACCACGTACAACGACCTGCCCTACAAATTTGAAGCCGGCACGCCGAA
>JBLHLN010000101.1:0-7648 GCA_047620565.1 Woeseiaceae bacterium | reverse complement strand
ACGCCAATAATAGTGTTCAGATCGCGGTGGTAGCCATGGCCGCTATCTGCGAGGGCACTCGATTTTGAGAGACGCAAAATCCTGCGTATAGGCCGGTGCGATGGATGCCTTCCTGCCCAGGCTCCCCAGACCGCCCAGGTTGACTAGTCCACCCTCATCTTCGTCATCCGTGTCCGGGCTGTATCTCATCCATTCGCCAAACCTGATATCGCTGCCGATCCGATACGACGGTCGCACAGACCATCGGTAAGTCTTGCAGGCTTCAATTTCGAAAGCCAGCGAGTGCTGCGAACCGGGTACCTGCTTCTCTGCGTAGACAAGCTGATGCGCATCGTATATTTCCACATCGAAGAAAATATTCGCCGCATCTATTTTGTTGGTCCAAGGACCATAGGAATCGCCGCCAAGCAAATTGAGTTCCCATGCAAGAGTCGGCGTAGTTGATTTACTGACGTTCTGCCAATCGTCTTTCTTGACGCGAGCCACGTTCGCGGATTCCAGCGGTCGCAATTCGTGGCGGAGTTTTACCCTGTCAAATACTTCGGCGGATACTTCGCGGCCAAGATAGTGTCGTGCATAATTTGCGTAGGCATGCCAAAGCGCGTTCTCGTTTTCCGTCCAGCTATCCAGGGTATCGCGGTCCGAATACTGAATCTGTCTCTCATACAGGACTTTGTCGTCGCTCAGGCGGCGTAGCGTCACTGTTGCCGACGTGGTCAGGATCGCTTCCTTGCCCTGTACGTCGATCGTCACCGCGCTTACGTTTACATACAGAACCGCGTCTGTATCGGCCGGTACTGGTGTAGTCGGCGCAAAAAGTTTCGAATCCAGACCAGGCAGTCTTCTCAACCCCCAGAAGACATCCAGCGCCAGCTTGTCGCTGGTTAGCGGTTGGTTGGCCGCCTTGGCAAGATCCTCGGTCATCTCATCGCGAAAATCCTGGATCTGACGTTTCGCCGACCCCGACAATCCGCCAAATATCGCCGCAGGAATGGTTATCATTGGAATCGGAATGCTTACTGGGATACCGCCGATATCTTTCGATATCGTGCCGACTCTTGAACCCTCATCTATGCCACCGATGAGACCCGGCGTATCTTTTTCGTAAGTGCCGGTGACGCCCTGGCTGGCAGGATTCGTACCGGGAACCACAACGACCTTTTTCACGGCCGAACGTACCGATTCCTCAAGGTGTGTGTGCGAGGTGGCCGCTGTTGCGGTGGCAACGACCAGGAGCAACATAGCAATTCGTCTCATTACACCATTCGACATATTGTCTTCGATCGCGTCAATCCGCGGAAGTTCAGGAACCATTCCTGGCAGGCAAAAAAAAGGCCCTCGAAAAGAGGGCCTTTTCATCATGCCAATTTTGCAACGCCGTTATTCGAAATCCATCGATAGTTGCAGGAAGTAGCGGCGCGCCAGCCAGTCATATTGCGAGTAGAATGCCACCGCACCCAGGACATCTACCTCGCTGCCGGTGCCTTGATTGGTCATCCTCGGCGGCAGCTCATCCAGTACGTTTGCAACACCACCTCTTAATACCAGGCCATTGTCGAAATTATAGCTGGCAGAAAGATTGTGATAGATGGTCGCTTCAGCAATAAGATCGATTTCGACTATGGTGCCGCCAGATGCGGAGTCTGATCCAAATACGTACGAAACCGTATTGCGGCCAAAACTCGCGAAGTTGTCGGTTTCACCAATATATTGCATGCCCCAGAACACCGACCATGCATTCTTGTCCCACGTCAAACTGAATGTGCCGACTGTTTCCGGATGACCGGCCTCACCTGATACATCTTCCTCGGTCTCGTCAAACAACGCGATGGTGTCCTCAAAATTCAGGGTCCATTGCGTATCAACGGTCAAACCGCCGAAATTGCCCAGCTCTGTGTACCAGGTCGCTGCAATGTCCATGCCGCGAATCTCTTGCTTGGACACGTTGATGAAGCTGTCGCGAATGAGCGTGATTGAATTCGGCAGCGCCGCACTCGGCGGTTCACGATCGAAGAGCGAACAAAGTGGATCAGCGAGGCCGAATGGGGATTCGTAACAACCGTGTACAATTTCCCGACCGCCGATAACGTCAACTTCGTCTTCGACCAGGATGTCAAAGTAGTCGATCGACACGCTCAGTTCCGCAAACGCCGGCTGCCAGACAACGCCGAAGGTAAATGCCTCGGACGTTTCCGCAGTCAGCACTCCCGCGCCGCCACCCGTCACGACCGTTGGTCCCACGGTGGCGATGTGATCAACCGGGATATTGTCCGCGGCACAGTTGTCGGCGGTACGTTGCGAGATGTTGCCCAGGGCCAGGTTGGAGCCCCAAGCAATGCAAGGGTCTGCGACGCGCGCCGAGATACCGCTGGTCTGATCCGCAAGGTACAACTCGTACAGGGCCGGCGTTCGGAACGAAGTACCAAAGGTACTTCTCGCGCGGAACGATTCCGTAATTGCCCAGTCCAGGCCCACTTTGTAGGTGGTGTCGTCGCCGAATGAGTCCACATCCGTATAGCGAACAGAGGCGTTGAAATTGAGATATTCAACTCCTGGCATGTCGGCCAGAAGCGGCAGATCGATTTCGCCAAAAACCGCAATCGTGCTGTCGTTACCTGCCGTTATGCCTGCCGCATCCGCTTGCCAGGCATTATTTGCCAGGACGATTGGCCCCGGCGTGTCAAGAAGTTCATCGTCCCGATAATGGAAACCGAAAGCTCCGGCGGCGGTGCCGGCGGGCATCTCGAACATGTCGCCGGTCATAAATCCTTCTAGCGACCACTGCGTGTACTCGGTATTGCCGGTATCTACATCGAAAATATAGTCCCGATAAGCCGTCGGCCAGTTGCCATTCAGGAAATCCGGGTCCAGCCATTGCATATCAACGCATGGCCTGTTGGATATTGACGTAGTCTCTCCAACACATGAGCCCGTCCTGAAAAACGGCAACTCAAGAGCGTCCTGCAATACAACGTCGTCGATGTATTCGCCATCTGATTGACTGTACTGGAACGACAGGTCCCAGCTCCAGCTCGAATCCAGATCGCCCCTCAATCCGGCCACGAAACGCGTGTAATCAACCGTGACGGATGAATTATAATCGTCGGCGATCGCCAGCGGGCTATACCATTGTGCGCCCGTCCAGCCGGCACTGAACGGATCGACGCCTGCACGCCCCCCGACATTGTCGGCAGGGTCACAAACTTCCAGGTCTGTCGGGTCGTTAACCGGGCAGTTGCCAAAGCCCAGCCAGTCCGCCGAATCGTAGTTATAGACATAGGTCCATACCTGGGTGAAACCTTCGTCCCTGGTTTCGCGCCGGTTTACCAGGAGTTCCCCATAGGCGGTAACATTGTCAGAAATGTTGTACTCAGCTTCGAGGAACAAGGTAACAGTTTCGTTCTCAGGCCCCAGCGTCGTCGAATCGTGGAACGGATGATCGCTGTCCTCAACCGAGTTGGTCAGGGTGTCACCGCGTGAAACCGGGTACCAGCCTTGCGGCACGGACATATCGTTGGGGTTGGTTTGGGGGGCCAGCGGCGGGACGCCATTACTGGAAAGGCCCTGGTTGAAATCATATTGCAAAAGAAATACCGGCCGACCCGCGTTCGTGGTGCCGTCGCCAGCATCCACACCCGATTGCGTAACATTTTCCGCATAATCGTAAACCCAGACATGCCCCCAGGTGGTGCCGTCGCAGAAAAATTGGCCACTACGTGGATCGATCAGGTCGGCGCGTTTTTCCAGGTTTGTACCAGGCTCAAAGACATAGTCTTCGTCGCAATCGAAGAAATCCCTGTCGCCGCGCTTGAGTATTTTCGTCTTGTTGTAATCGGCGGTGGCACGAAAATAACCGCGATCAAACGTCTTGCCCCACGAACCTGTGAGTCGGTACTGTTCGCCGCCCGTTTGTTCGGGTTGCGAAATAAATGCATCGAATGTGGCGCCGTCGGTCTTCTTGGTAATGATGTTCACGACACCGGCAACCGCGTCTGATCCGTAAATTGACGATGCACCGTCTTTCAGGATTTCGACACGCTCAATGGCGGCCAGCGGTAGAATGTTCAGATCAAATGACGATACGGATCCCTTTACGCCTGAGGGTCCGGCACGACGGCCGTTAAGCAGCACCAGGGTACGGTTGGCGCCAAGACCACGCACGGAAACCGTAGCAGTGCCAAGACCACCGTTTTCAACAAACACACCCGACGATGCGGCGGTCACCTGCGGTGAGCCCATCGCAACGGTCGTTGTTTGCAGTAGTGTCGACACATCTGTAATGCCGCGGACATTTGCGGAACTGGTAGTGATCGTGTCCATCGGCGCCGCGCTGGAGAATGTATCTTTCTTGATTCGCGAGCCGGTTACTACGACTTCCTCGAGAGCCTCGTCATCGGCGCCAGCATCCTGGGCCATTGCAGCACCAACAGGATAAATCGCTGTCAGCATGGCTGCAGCAAGCGGTGTCAGGATAGGAGTTCGGTTAATCTCTTCAGATTCACTACGACGGGATTGTCGCTTCGTCATGGTATTGCCCCCAAATGTCGGTGGGGTTCCCGGACATCAGAATCCCCCACTGATTGTCAAAATTCGAATCGCAGTTGCTGTCTATACGTAAAAACCCTGACTTCACTGCTTGTTATGCTTATTTATGTGTCGAGAATAATACAAACCGGAACCAGAATGCTACCCAATGAACCATATTGTGGTGCAGATCGCCGTATATACCTGAATTGCATATGATTTATGAGTTTGGCGATTTCTTAGAGATGCCGAGTAAATATACATTTTTTTGCAACAACGGCCCAATGTGTAGGGCTTTTGGCGTTCTGCCGTTATGATGCCGGCTTTTACGGAAATAGAGGCCAAAATTTCCAGTCATGAATTTCCCCGGCAATTTCTTCCATATCGGCAATGTCGATCTCAGCGAACTCAGGAAACTAGTTATCGCATTGACGGAGGAGCAATGGGACGACTTTTCGTTGCGCCAGAAGCGTTACGAGGTCCATCGCGATACGCAAACCATCGGCCTGGTCTATGACCCCGATTTTCGCCACAGCCACCCTACCCGCTTGCCAACGCTCGAGTTATTCGACGAGGCGCTGCGTCCCGTATTCTGGATGACGGCCGACCACTTCGAGGAAACCGAGACCGGCCGCCAGCTTGCGCAGGAAAACGGGCGTGGCTATTTCATCCGCGTATCGCTGGTACGCCTGAAGGCCGGCGGCGTTATTAAAGAGCATCAGGACAATAATTATTCGCTGACCCACTCGCATCGTGTGCACTTGCCGATTGTCACCAATGACAAAGTCAAATTTACCGTTGGCAACGAGACCATCAATATGCGCGAAGGAGAGTTATTTGAAATCAATAACCGACGCGTGCATGCAGTCCACAACGACGGTCCCGACGATCGCGTCCACCTGATTCTCGATTTCGTAAGGTCTGGCGAACGCTGCTGCTGTGGCGAAAAGCATCACCCGAATACGCGCTGTAGCCCGCAGGCCTGCATGGAAACAGATCGCCAGCAGATCCCCTGTACCTGCTATCCGGAGGAATAACCGGTCCGCTCAGCCGGTCTTTGGATAATCCGCCATGCCGGCAACCGTCTTCAGCCAGAGATCATGTGGCGGCAATTTCTGCGGCGCTACCTGCAGCTTGTCCATAATCCCTTTTGGTACAGCCGACGGCGGCCTGTTTGTTCCGAACCACGCATCGCACTCATCACGCAGGAAATCCATGCCGTACAGAATCGCTTCGTAGCTCGACAATGAGAAAACGCCGCCAGTATCCACGGGCGTTCTGTGATCACCATGCAGCCCGCCCGAATGCAACGGGATATCTGCCTGACCGGGGAAAAACTGGTCTTCGAAATCTGCCGGCGATGGTGGTTTAACCCGCCAGAAGTCGAGCTTTGCTTTTAGTCTGTCGTTGATGCGTTCCGGCCGCTGAACTTCGCGCCAGAATGGCGTGTCATTTCGGCGCGTAAGGCAGTAATGCAAATTGATAAAATCAAGAATTTCGTGGTAGCGATTGGCAAGAATACGATTGAAACGAAAAGCCTGCGGCTCCATTTCGCCGCCGTATGGAAAATGCTCGCTCAACATCACCGCTGCGAGGTCGCTCAGATAAAGCCCGGTGGACTCCAGTGGTTCGATGAAACCCGCCGACAAGCCTATTGCGACGCAGTTTCGCACCCAGGACTTTGCCCTGAAACCCACCTTGAACGGTACGACTCGCGCCGGGAATTCATCGGCAATTGGACCGATAAACTCGCGCAATTCTTTTTCTGCATCATTCTCGCTGATGTAATCACTGCCGTGTACGTAGCCCCACGCCCGCCGGTTTTGCAACGGGATCTCCCAAATCCAGCCCGCTGATACGGCCGTCGCAATAGTATTTGGGCGCACGTAGCCGGGATAGTTATGCTCGTAGGGCACCTGGATGGTTACGGCGCGATTGCAGAGTTGCCATTGAGAACAGTCCACCCATTCCACACCCAATTTTTTCTCAATGAGTATCGCGGCAAAACCGGTGCAGTCGATGAACAGATCCGCCTCGAGGCGATCACCGCCCCTGGTCTTTACCGCAGCAATGTCACCAGTTTCTGTCATCTCAACGTCAACAACATGATCCCGATGGTGTTGCACGCCACGCGAGGTTGCGACCTCGCAGAGATAATCGGCAAATTTCAACGCATTCAAATGGTACGCGTAGGGCAGTCGTGTCCCCATTTCCCACTGGCCAAACATTTTTGGCGCAAGTAATTGTTCGCAAATTACGGGTTGTGCCGAAATTGTCTCAGCGAACGGCAGCGATCGATTGCTCAGCAGCCAGTTGAGACTCGTGGTATCAACGGGGTTGTGGCGAAAACGGCCGAATGCGTGATAGTAGCCCTCACCTTTTCCGTGGAGCCAGTTAACGTACTTGATTGCCTGCTTAAAAGTGCCGTCGACTCGCTTCAGGAATTCGACTTCGTCCAGGCCAATCGCAGAAACAATGTGATTAATGCTCGGGATGGTGGCCTCGCCAACGCCGATGCGCGGCACGTCCGGCGACTCGATCAGGCTGATGTCGACCAGCTTTCGCCCGTCGCGGTTCAGCACCGCATCCAGGTAGGCAGCTGACATCCAGCCGGACGAACCGCCACCAACGATGAGTATTTTTCGAGGATTCATATTGTTCAGTCTGCTTTTGAGGTTGTTGTTGGCTCGCTGACGTTTCATCATGCATCATGAAAAATGCGCCAGCGGCCGGGACAATCGGATTTATACTAGCCGCGATTAAGACATTGCACACTATACGGGAAACTATAAATGCCGAGAATCGTTGCCAAGGGGGACAATCTCAACGAGCTGAATGCAAATTTTGCTCAGCAGCGCCTGCATGAGCCGGTATTCCTTAATAGTGTTCCAAAATGCGGCACGCACCTGGTACGCAACATCATGCGGATGTTTGTGCCGGTGGATCAGCAGTATCACAAGCAATTCATTCAGCACGCGATACTGAAACAACACCAGGTCGCATTTTCCGAGGCAATGCCACACCTGAGCTGGGGCCATCTCCTGTTTTCGGACGATGCAGCGATTGTTCTGCGCCATGTTCATCATATTGTGCAGGTTCGGGACCCCTATAAGTGGGTATTGGC
>JBLHLN010000100.1:0-7685 GCA_047620565.1 Woeseiaceae bacterium | reverse complement strand
CCAATCTGTACAACTTTCGCCGGATTGACGTTCTTGTTCGTCCAATCCATTTCTGAAACGTGTACAAGACCTTCAACGCCTTCTTCGATTTCTACGAAGCAACCATAGTCAGCAATGTTGGTAATTTTGCCGAACAACCTGGAGTTTGGCGGATAGCGCCGTGCCAGATCGTGCCATGGATCATCGCCGAGCTGCTTGATACCCAGCGAAACACGCTGACGCTCACGATCAAATTTCAAGATCTTGACGTCAATTTCATCGCCAACATTAACAACCTCGGAAGGATGCTTAACCCGTTTCCAGGCCATATCGGTGATATGCAGGAGACCGTCGATGCCGCCCAGGTCTACGAATGCGCCGTAGTCCGTGAGGTTCTTGACAACGCCCTTGACCGTATTGCCTTCCTGCAGGCTTTCCAGCAGCTGCTCACGCTCGGCACTGTATTCCTGTTCAACAACGGCACGCCTTGATACAACAACGTTGTTACGACGTTGATCAAGCTTGATAACTTTGAATTCGAGGCTCTTTCCTTCGAGATAAGCGGGATCACGAACCGGACGAACGTCTACCAGCGATCCTGGCAGGAACGCACGGACATTGTCGATCTCGACAGTGAATCCACCTTTGACGCGGCCATTGATGATGCCGATCACTACTTCACTATTCTCAAAAGATTTTTCAAGTTCTGTCCAGGTGCGCGCACGAACAGCTTTTTCCCGAGAGAGCTTGGTTTCGCCGAATCCATCTTCAACTGCATCGAGGGCGACCTCGAATTCGTCTCCAACAGAAACGTCGGCTTCGCCGTTCTCATTCTTAAACTGTTCAAGTGGGATGACGGCCTCAGACTTGAGACCTGCACTGACTAAAACCACATCGTCGTTAACTTCTACGACTATGCCCGTAATAATGGCACCGGATTTTAATTGTTGACTGGCAAAACTTTCTTCAAATAACTCTGCAAAACTTTCAGACATTAGAATTAAACCAAGAGAACCAAATGATTCTCACCCAATCGTTCTACCAATACCTTTTGGCAGACGGTTATAAAAGAAGAATCGGAAAATCCGTTCCGATTCAGACAAAATTCACGTTACTTCGAGGAACTCCTGAACCCAATCCAAAACGGTCTGAGTTACCTCCTCGATCGTCTGGTTGCTGGAATCCAGCATCCGGGCATCGTCGGCAGGCCTTAGCGGAGCCACCGATCGCTCGGAATCCCGCTTGTCGCGTTCCTCTATGTCCCGCGAAAGGGCGGGCAGGCTAACATCAATACCCTTGTCTTTCAACTGCTTATGCCGCCTTTTCGCACGTTGTTTAGCGCTGGCGGTGAGGAACACTTTTAGCGCAGCATCAGGGAATACAACGCTGCCCATATCACGTCCGTCAGCAACCAGTCCCGGGGCCTCCCGAAAGCTTTTCTGCAGCCCCAGGAGGGCCTCCCGGACAGCCGGCACTGACGCAATACTCGACGCCAGGCGGCCGCATTCCTCGTTTCTCAGAAGACCGCTGACCTCTCGTCCTGCAAGCATAATTTCTTCTTCACCGTTCCCGGCCATGGCAAATTCCACGTCCAAGCCGGTGGCAATCGCCGCAAGTTCGGCCTCCTCAGCCACAGAAACACCTGCCTCAGCGGCAGCCAGCGCCACAATCCGGTAGAGAGCGCCGCTATCGAGCAGGTGCCAGCCCAGCGATTCAGCGACACGCCTTGCGATGGTGCCTTTCCCGGAGCCGCTTGGGCCATCAATTGCGATAACAGGTGCAGAAGCGCTCATTCACTATCCTCATCGTTTATTTCGAAGATTTTGCCACCCAGCGACTGCAGGCATTTAACAAAGCCCGGAAACGATGTATTTACCGCAGCCGTGTCCTTTATATGCACTGGACCGCCTGCCCGGCAACCTGCAATCGCAAATGCCATGGCAACGCGATGATCGCCGTAACTGTCGATCTTGCCGCCTGAAAATTCAGTGCCCCTGATCACGGCCCCATCGTCGGTCTCGTCAACGCTAACACCGAGAGCCCGCAAGCCGCTGGCCATCGTTGCGATTCGATCGCTCTCTTTAACCCGAAGTTCGCTTAAGCCGGAAAAACGGGTTTCACCGATTGCAGCACCTGCCGCGACGAACAACAACGGGAATTCGTCAATAGCCAGGGAAACCACTTCGGCCGGAATCTCGATGCCGTGCAAGTGCGACGAACGCACAATAATGTCGGCCACCGGCTCCTCGCCGAAAAGGCGCACATTGTCGAGGCTGATGTCTGCGCCCATCTGCCCGAGAATGTCGATAACGCCGGTACGCGTCGGATTGACACCGACACCGGTGATCCTTACTTCGCAGTCTTCGGAGAAAATCGCCGCCAGAATGATGAATGCAGCAGATGAGAGATCCGCCGGAACCTGAATATCCGTCGCAGACAAAGTTTGCCCGGAAGGCAAAAGTATCTGGCTCTCACCGCTGCTTACTTTCACACCCATCAGGCGCAACATCCGTTCCGTATGGTCACGAGTGACTGCCGGTTCGATAATCGCCGTCTCTCCGCTCGCATACAAACCGGCAAGCAGTATTGCTGACTTAACCTGTGCGCTCGCGACCGGCAGGCGATACAAAGTTCCTGATAATTGCGACACGGGATGAATCCCAAGTGGCGGCCTGCCGTCGCTCGAATCGATTTTCGCACCCATCATCTCGAGCGGCTTTATGACGCGTTCCATTGGACGTTGTGTCAGGGAATCGTCGCCGGTCAGTTCTGTCGGGAACGACTGCCCGGACAACAATCCGGTGAAAAGGCGCATCGCCGTTCCGGAATTCCCCAAATCCAATGCATCCGAGGGAGATTTCAGTCCATGCAGACCGACTCCATGGATACTCAGATGCGTAGCCGATTCTTGCTCAACCCGCACGCCCATTTGCTCCAATGCGGCGAGCGTGGCAAGGCAATCTTCTCCGGCGAGGAAGCCTTTTACGGATGTCACGCCGTCGGCAATACTGCCGAGCATCAGTGCACGATGTGAGATGGATTTGTCACCGGGTACGGTTACGGTGCCGCTGGATAAAGCAGAAGGTTCAACGGCGAAGTGCATGCTGGTCAGCGAAGTGCGGTTAACGGACCGCTTTCGGATAGGCGCCAATCAGGCGAAACAAAGAGCTGTTTTTCTGCAACTCCTGCAGTGCGTCCTTCAAAGGCGATTCTTCGGCATGACCGTCGAGATCTATGAAAAAAACGTAGTCCCAGTTCTGGCGCCTCGATGGGCGCGACTCGATTCGCGTCATGCTAACGCCGTGCGTTGCAATTGGTTGCAACAAATTGTGCAACACGCCCGCACCTACCGTGCCACTCGTGGAAACAAGAATGGTTGTCTTATCCTGACCGCTTGCGCTCAACAGCTCACGTCCGACGACCAGGAAGCGCGTCGAATTGTCGTCACGATCTTCGATATTGTTTACCATTATCTTCAGATCGTAGACTTCCGCAGCAGCGTCACCGCCAATTGCAGCGGTCCCCGCTTCATCGCGCGCTCTTCGCGCACCCGTTGCATTACTGGCAACACCGATTAACTCGACCTGCGGTAAGTATTCTCTTAGCCAGCCGCGACACTGGGCCAGTGATTGTTCGTGCGCGCAAATTCTTTTAATAGAACCCAGACCGTCAGTATTACCAAGCAAGTGTTGCTCAATCCGCATTTCGATTTCACCACCGATCTTCAATGGCGAAGTCAGGAACATATCCAACGTATGGTTGACCGTACCTTCCGTAGAATTCTCGATTGGTACAACGCCAAAGTCCGCGACGCCGCTTTCGACTTCCTGAAACACTTCATCAATTGTTGAATACGGCAGACCACGAACAGAATGCCCAAAGTGTTTGTACACCGCGGTTTGGGTAAATGTTCCCTCTGGACCGAGATAGCCTACTTTCAATGGTTCCTGCTGCGCCAGGCAGGCCGACATGATTTCCCGGAAAAGCCTGAGTATTTCTTCGTCGCGAAGCGGACCTTCATTTCTCTCTAGGACCGCGCGCAAGACCTCAGCTTCTCTCTCAGGGCGGTAATAGTCTACCGCTGCTGCAAGCTCACCTTTTGAGATGCCGACTTGCTGCGCAAACGTTGCGCGCTCATTTATCAATGCGTGAATTTGCTTGTCCACCTCATCAATCCGCGTGCGGATTGATGTCAGGTCGACCGCCGTTCCATCTTTCTTCGCTTGCTTGGTCAATAGCTCATCTACCAGGGTTCATCTACCAGCCGTATCGATACGCGTGCACGTCAGGATATCGACTTGCCAAGGTATCGCAATGCCAAAACACCCTCAATGTTGCGCAGGATAGATATAGTTTCATCAGGAACCGGGCTGTCGAGATCGACAACAGTATAAGCAAGGCCTCCGAGAGACTTATTCAGAAGATCCTCAATGTTGAGACCCGCGGCGGCCAGGCAGGTCGAGATTTGACCCACCATGTTTGGCACATTCGCATTTGCGATCGTGATTCTGAATTCGCCGTTACGCGGCATCATCGTCTGCGGAAAATTCACTGAGAAACGTACGTTGCCGTTTTCCAAATATTCCTTAAGATTATCCGCGACCATGATGGCGCAATTTTCTTCAGCCTCAGCTGTTGACGCGCCAAGGTGCGGCAAGACGACAACCTTTGGATGGGATATGAGCTCCGGTTCCGGAAAGTCGCAGACGTACTTATGCAACTTGCCATTCTCGAGGGATTTCAATACAGCCGCATTGTCGACGACCCCGCCGCGCGCAAAATTAATCAGGATACCGCCGTCACGCATTTTTGAAATTCGGTCATCATTAACCAGCTTGCGAGTCGCGTCGACCAGTGGCACATGCACGGTTGCAAAATCTGATTCTCGAAATAACTCGTCAAGCGTCTCAACCTGCTGCACACCTGAAGACAATTGCCACGCCCGCTTCACAGTGATCTGCGGATCAAAGCCAACCACTTTCATTCCCAGCGCGAGCGCTATGTTGGCAACCTCAACACCAACCGCACCCAAACCAATCACGCCCAAAGTGCGTCCTGGCAACTCAAAGCCGACGAACTTTTTCTTACCCGCCTCAATGGCTTTTGCAAGTTCATCGTCCGCAACGTCCAGGCTCCTGACGTAATCGCGAGCGTTGCAGATATTTCGCGCCGCAATCAGCATTCCGGCAACGGCCAGTTCCTTTACGGCGTTGGCATTCGCACCCGGCGCGTTAAACACAGGGATACCGCGTTTGCTCATCTGCTCGACGGGAATATTGTTGACCCCGGCACCCGCACGCCCGATTGCCGCAACCGACTCCGGAATATCCATGTCATGCATGTTGAAGGAACGCACGATGATTGCATCAGGGTCCGTAAATTCGCTACCAATTTCGTAACGATCCGGGTTCAGGCGCTGCAGTCCGGCAACGGCAATGTTGTTGCGTGTAATTATTTTAAACATCGGTATTTTTTTGATTCTTACAGGGAGGACGATTGTCGGGTTGACGATTGTAAGGTCTTTTAGTCGTTATTGCTCTCAAAGTCGCTCATGAAACTTATGAGTGCATCAATGCCTTCTTCCGGCATAGCGTTATAGATGGATGCGCGCATGCCGCCAGCCGATCGATGGCCCCGCAAGTTGGTCAGGCCTGCATCAAGCGACTCTGCAAGAAATTGAACGTCCAGCGAAGCGTCACGCAGAAAGAACGGTACGTTCATTCTTGAGCGGCATTCTGGCTGAACCGGATTCGAATAAAATTCAGATCTGTCAATCGCGGCATAAAGTTTTTCTGCTTTGCGCTTATTGACTTGTTCGACAGCGTCGAGACCACCCCGCTCTTTGAGATATTCGAAGACCAGGCCCGCAACATACCAGGCAAATACAGGAGGCGTGTTAGTCATGGAGTCGGATTCCGCGTATACGGAATAACGAAGCAAACTTGGCGTGCTTTGCCGAAACCTGTTCAGAAGATCGTTTCGGGCGATGACCAGCGTGATCCCGGCTGGCCCGATATTTTTTTGTGCGCCGGCATAAATGACGCCGAATTTGCTGACGTCTACCGGCCGCGACAGAATGTTGCTGGACATATCAGCAACCAATACCGTATCCGCAGCGTCCGGTACGAATTGAAACTCAACGCCGGCAATAGTTTCGTTAGGCGTGTAATGCAAATAGGCGGCTTTGTCGCTGCGGCTCCATTCTTCCTGCGGCGGAATCGTTGTGAACCCCTGTTCCGCAGTATCCGCGACGACGTTAACGTTGCAGAATTTATTGGCTTCGCCAATTGCTTTTTTCGACCAGCTCCCGGTCTGAACGTAATCGACTGTATCTCCTTCCGACGACAGATTGAGCGGCACCATTGCGAACTGCAGCGTGGCTCCACCTTGCGGAAACAATACGCTGTAATCATCCGGCACCGACAACAGGTCGCGTAAATCCTGTTCGGTTTTTCTTGCGACGGCAATGAATTCATTGCTGCGGTGACTGACTTCCATCACCGACATGCCGGTATTGCTCCAGTCAGGGATGTCCTCGCGAATCCTTGCCAGAACTGGGTCCGGAATTGCCGCCGGGCCGGCACTGAAATTGAAAACGCGGCTCATGTCGCAAGGATCCTCTCAATAGATATAGCTAAGCTAACAGTCGGGGGATTATTCTTCCGCGTCGTCTATTGATTCAATTCGGGCGAGACCAACCAATCGTTGTCCTGGTTCAACACGAATCAGTGTGACGCCCTGTGTATTCCGACCGATAATGGAAATGTCGCTAACCGGCGTTCGTACCAGTGTTCCACTGGAACTAATGAGCATGACCTCATCATCTTCGCCAACCTGGATAGCGCCAACAGTACGTCCGTTTCGTTCCGTTGTCTGAATGGCGATAACGCCCTGCCCGCCGCGACCCTGAACTGGGAATTCGTCAATTTCCGTGCGCTTTCCGAAACCGTTTTCGGTCGCGGACAGAATCATGCCGTCGGCAACGATAGTTAATGCAATTACCTCGTGACCAGCCGGAAGCTTAATGCCCCTGACGCCGGCCGCGCCACGTCCCATGGCTCTGACATCTTCGTCGCGGAACCTGATAGCTTTGCCATGACTGGCAACCAGCATTATTTCCTGCTGGCCATTGGTAATCGCTACGTCGACAAGCTTGTCATCACCACGCAAATCGATAGCAATGATGCCGCTGGTCCGCGGCCGCGAAAACAGGCTGAGAGGTGTCTTTTTTACGGTGCCATTGCTGGTCGCCATGAAAACGAAACTTTGGGCGTCGAATTCACGTATCGGCAAAATTGCATTTATGCGCTCACCCTCGTCGAGGGGCAGCAAATTGACGATCGGTTTGCCGCGAGAGCCACGGCTTGCCTGCGGAACCCGGTACACCTTCAGCCAATACATCTTGCCACGGCTGGAGAAGCACAAAATTGTGTCATGGGTATTGGCAACAAACAGTTTGTCGATGAAATCTTCATCTTTGACCTTGGCCGCAGACCTGCCGCGACCACCACGACGCTGCGCCTGGTAATCATCAATGGGTTGCGCTTTGGCGTAACCGCCGTGCGACAGCGTTACAACCACTTCCTCTTCGGGAATAAGATCCTCGGCCTGCAGATCACTATGATCCTGATTAATTTCCGTACGGCGTTCGTCCCCGTACGCTTCCAGCACTTCATTGAGCTCCTGACGTATGACACGTAGTAGTT
>JBLHLN010000099.1:0-7752 GCA_047620565.1 Woeseiaceae bacterium | reverse complement strand
TGGCAGGTTCAGTGACTAGCGTGGAAATTTTTGACGACTTCGTAGCCAGGGCCAGGGGAAATCTTGCCCGGGCCGGCGTGGAAAATGTGCAACTGCATTGCCAGGACGCACTCGTGAAAATTCCGCCCGGCGAATTCGACGCCATTCTGGTAAGTGGCTCGTCAGCGCTGCTACATCAGCCTTTCGTCGATGCTCTACGGCCGGGTGGTCGATTATTTGCTGTTACTGGCGAGCCGCCAGCGAAAAACGCAATCCTGGTCAGTAATAGCACTGACCGCGAATTGCACATCGCAAGCCTGTTCGAAACGGATATTCCGAGCCTGATAAATGCCACGGAATACCCGCAATTTATTTTTTAAAGTGAAACCAGCGGGCGGTTAGAGGCATCTAATGAATATGCCCGCAGATAGAAGGTCTGGGTTTAATGGATGAATGAGGAAGTATTGCCGCTGGAACTTAGTCCCCTGGAATTTCGCAACAAATGCGCTGCAGGTGAACTCTGGCAATTACTGGATGTCCGTGAAAACTGGGAGCTCGAACTGGCATCGCTCGAAAACAGCGTAAACATCCCGCTGGCGGAAATTCCTGCGAGAATCGCCGAGCTCGACGATGCAAAGCCGATTGCCGTGCTTTGTCACGCCGGTGTGCGCAGCGCCATGGTTGCAAACTTCCTTGCGCAACAAGGTTTTGACCGTGTCGCCAATATTACGGGCGGCATTGATGCCTGGTCGGTAAGCGTGGATAGCGCGGTGCCAAGATATTAGAACATACTGACATTAATGAGCGTTTCACTTGACTGATTTAGTGATATAGTTGACCATAACACCTGAAACCAGGGCAACTCCTGCCTGTGGGAATAATAGAAATGAATAAACCTATGCATATCAAATATTTACTCGCTTTCTCACTGCTCGCAGCAATTCCGGCAACTGCCAATGCTGCCTCGCTGCTTGAGGTGTATCAGCAGGCTTTGCAAAGCGACCCACTCATTCATGAGGCAGAGGCAAGGCGCCTTGCGACACTTGAGGTGGCCCCTCAGGCGCGCGGATCGCTGTTTCCGCAATTGAATGCGGGTGGTTCCTGGACGACTGGCTCCAGGTCCGGTCGCACGGCATTTCAGGATCAGGGCGTGATTGCAGTCCAGGCGACCGATTCCGAAAACGAAACATTTGGCTGGGGCGCAGAACTCCGCCAATCCATTTTTCGCTGGGACCAGGTTGTTGGCCTGAAGCAGGCGAACAAACTCGTTGCACAGGCAGAAATTGATTTTGAAGCCGCGCAACAAGACCTCATTGTGCGGGTAGTGACACGATATTTCGAAGTTCTCGGCGCAGAAGATCGGCTAACGTCTATTCATGCGGATCGGCTCGCAATTGCACGACAACTTGAACAGGCGAAACAGAGATTCGAAGTTGGCCTGATCGCTATTACGGACGTGCAGGAATCTCAGGCCGCCTATGATCAATCGGTTGCTGCAGAAATTCAGGCGAAACGCGAATTGGCGACTGCCCGAATGTTTCTACAGGAGATCACCGGTGACTACGTTGCCGAGCTGTCTGCACCTGGCGAGGATTTTCCATTGCAATCGCCAAATCCGGCGGACGAGGCGAGCTGGATCGATTTGGCGATGGGGCAAAACCTGAGTGTGGTATCCAGCCGGTTTGAAGAAGAAATTGCGCGTGACGAAATATCCTTTCGGCGAACAGGCCACTATCCGACAGTTGAACTAGTGGCAAACTACAGGGAGAACGACACAGACATCACCAATCAAACCATTGACGGCATTTCATTTCCCGATTTTACGACCGACAGCCAGAGCGACTCAATCGCCGTTGAGTTCACGCTGCCCATTTTTGCCGGTGGCCGAACTTCGTCGCGTGTTCGTGAGGCCGTGTATTTGCATCGCGCGAGCAAAGAACAGCTGCAAAGAGTTGCTCGCGAGACCGAGCGCTTGACTCGAGATGCCTACCTTGGTGTGAATTCCGAAATTTCCCGGGTGAATGCTTTGTCGCAAGCCGTGCAATCGAGTCGGACGGCCCTCGAAGCAACACAGGCAGGATTTGAGGTTGGTACGCGAACTATTGTTGATGTACTGAATTCACAACGGTCTCTGTATATAGCGATAACGAACTATTATCAGAGTCGCTATACCTATATTGGCAACGTCTTGCGGCTCAAACTTGCTGCAGGCACGCTGGAGGTGCAGGACCTTGAGCAGATTGACCGCTTCCTTTCCGCAAGACGACCACCGGAAGAGGTCATTGCAGAAGAAGAGGCAGCTGAAGCAGAGCAAAGCCGCTAGTTCGGTAATCGATACTCGCCAGCACCAACCGGTCTAGGAAACATCGCTCAAAAGCGGCTGCATCAACTTCAGCAGGCGCTCAAGGGCGCCCTTGTTTTCTGACACCAGCTCCCGTCCGCGCCTGCCAATATCATTCGCGGTGTCCGGGTCGGCAAATAAGTCGGCAACTGCAGTTCCCAGTTGACCGGCATCGTTAACCATAACGGATGCGCCGAGCGCCTCGAATTTGTTGGCGATATCCTGTGTGTTGAAGAGGAACGGTCCTGTAATTACCGGCCGAGCCAGGGCCGCTGGTTCAAGCAGATTGTGTCCCCCGACAGGTACCAGCGTACCGCCGACAAATGCGACATTTGTGGCTGCGTAAAAAAGCGGTACCTCTCCCATAGTATCGCCGAGAAAAACCTGTGTATCCGGCGTACACGGTGATCCGTCAGTTCGCGCAACAAAGTTGAAACCGCGTTTGTGTAGCAAGGCGCGAACTGCAGCAAATCGTTCCGGATGTCGGGGTACAAGTACCAGCAAGGCATCCGGGTTTCGCTCCAGAACCTTGCGATGCGCGTACAAGATCTGCTCCTCTTCCTTGTCGTGCGTGCTCGCTGCTACCCATACAGGGCGGTCTTCGAAATTATCCCGGCGGAACGCGAGTCCGCGCGCGACCAGATCCTCCGGGACTTCATAGTCGAATTTAATATTGCCGGTGACCGTTGTTCTTTCCGCTGGTGCGCCCAATGATCGAAAGCGCTCCGCATCCACCTCACTTTGCGCGGCAATAATGATCCCGTGGGACAAGGTTTCACGAAATAACGGCAGAAACTTTCGATAGCTCCTGACTGATTTGCTGGAGATACGAGCGCTAACAAGAATCAGCGGAACATTCCGGCGGCCGCACTCATGGTAGAGGTTCGGCCAGATTTCAGTCTCCATGACCAATGCCAGATCCGGTCGCACAGCATCAAAAAAACGGGTTACTGCATTGGGGGTTTCAAACGGGATATAGCAGTGCGCAACCTGATTGCCGAAATTGAGCTTCACCCTTGCGGCGCCAGTTGGCGTCACGGTTGTCACGAGGAGCTGGCGATCGGGAAAGCGCGCTTTCAACTCACTGATCAGCGGTACCGAAGCCTGCACTTCACCGACCGACACGGCATGAATCCAGATGCAGCCGCCACCCAGTTGCGGATAACCTGTGCCAAATCGTTGACCAAAGCGATCCCAGTAGGCACGATTCGCAACGCCACGAAAGAGCCAGTAGCAGGCGTATACCGGCAGGAGCAGGTAGGTGATAACTGCGTATGCCAGACGCACGTTCAGTTTTTCAGACAGCCGTTCATCAAGGATGCCCCCTGCATTCAGTCGGCGAGCTTTTCGATTATCCTGCTCGAGGAATGACCTTCGCGAAATGCAAGCACCCGCACCTCACCGCCATTCTTCAGAACATCCTTTGCGCCAACAATCTCGGCGCTCTTGTAGTCGCCGCCTTTCACAAGGATATCCGGCAAAACAGACTGGATCAGTCGCTCGGGCGTGTCCTCAGAGAACGCGACTACCCAGTCGACCGCAGCCAGTCCGGCCAGAACCGCCATACGATCATCAAGCGCATTCACCGGTCGCGGCTCACCTTTCAGGCGACGTACGGAATCGTCATCATTGACGGCGACAAGCAGACGATCACCGAGGCCTTTTGCCTCTTCGAGATAGGCGACGTGACCGGCATGCAAGATGTCAAAGCAGCCATTGGTCATGACAATTTTTTGCTCGTTCGAGCGTACTTCGTCGAGCATGACCAGCAACTCGTCTTCGTTCAGCAAACCGCGACCGCCTTCACCACGCCTGTGTAAGGCCATCTGCATTTCTGACGGCGTCACCGATGCAACACCGATCTTGCCTACCACCAGGCCCGCAGCAAGATTCGCCAGCGCCGCCGCAGACTGCAGGTCGTCGCCGCTCGCAAGTGCGCCTGCCAATACGGCTATAACCGTGTCACCGGCACCTGTAACGTCGAATACTTCGCGCGCCCGTGCAGTCAAAAACACTGGCTCGTCGCTGTCTTGCACAAGCAACATGCCCTTCTCGCTCCGGGTTATCAGCAAAGCAACAAGATCGAGTTCGCTTATCATATCCCGCGCGCGCTGCACCAACTCTTCGTCCGAGTTGCAAACGCCGGCGGCGGCTTCGAATTCTGCTTGGTTCGGCGTAATGATTGTTGCGCCGCGATACTTCGTAAAGTCGCTACCTTTTGGATCAACGAGAACGGGCAACCCGGCTGCGCGACAAGCTTCGATCATTGTTGAAACTTCCGCCAGCGCACCTTTGCCGTAGTCAGACAAGACCACGGCATTGATATTCTTCAGTCGCCTGGCAAGACCCTGCGACATTTTGTTGCTGCCGCCTGTCGCTGTTTCTTCGCGATCCAGCCGGATCAGCTGTTGCCCGCGACTCTGCACACGGGTCTTGGTTGTGGTTGGCCAACCGCCGACGGCGACGAAACGGCAATCGATATTCTTGTCTGTAAGCGCCGCTGTTAGCGCCTGGGCCTCATCATCTTTGCCGACGACGCCAAGCAACGTTGTGCTGATACCCAGGCTCGCCAGGTTAACTGCGACGTTGGCGGCACCACCGGCGCGATCTTCGGCCTGCTGAACGTGTACGACAGGAACGGGTGCTTCTGGTGATATTCGACCGGTGCTGCCAAACAGGTATCTGTCCAGCATGACATCGCCGGCAACCAGCACATTGGCACGGGAAAAATCAGGAATTGATACGGTCACGGCGCCAGATGGTACTACAATCTGACACTTTCGCGTCGTGCAGCTTCAGGCAGTAACGATGTGTCAAGTATTGCTGACGCCGCGTCAAACGCTGCGAGACAAGGCGGAGATGCGCGAGAAAGCGGAGTTTACACTCAAGCAAATGAGCATTTCGAGCGTATTTCCAACGACGTATTGCAGCGTTTGACGCGGCGTCAGCCGCATTTGGAGTCGCCGCAACTGAGACAGGTGCGACACCCATCCATCATGACCACCGCAGCAGTACTGCACTTGGCACAAAGTTGTGCACCTTCCGGATAATCACTTTTGGAGAACGCATCCTGCTGCGCAGATCGCGCCTCAAATTCGGCGCGTTTTTCCGCGATCAGCTTTTTCTGTCCTTCATCGAGTGCTGGATTCGCTAACAGGCCGATTAAGATGAGGTGCTTCTCTACTATGTAACCAAGCTCGGCGATGATTGAAGGCATAAACTTGCCACCCGCTTGCCAGTAGCCACCGCGCGGATCGAAAACCGCTTTCAGCTCATCGACCAAAAACGTGACATCACCACCCTTGCGAAAAACGGCGGAGATGATTCTCGTTAAAGCCACGATCCACTGGTAGTGATCCAGGTTTTTTGAATTGATGAATATCTCAAACGGCCTGCGCTTCTCGTGCTCGGTGCCTTCATTCAGGATGATGTCATTGATCGTTACATACATCGCATGGTCAGAAACCGGTGTTTTGACCTTGTAAGTCGAACCAATGAGCATCTCCGGGCGCTCAAGTTTCTCGTGCATGCGAATAACTTCGGCACCACCGTCAGTTAATTCGCGACGAAATTCCGGGCGCGGCACTTCCGCAGCACTTTCCTCCGATTGCTGAACGGCATAGCCGACGATTTTCTTGTCAATCTTGATCCTGCTCATTTCTACCTCTTCCTCAATACTTCTGCCGCTTTGCGCATATGGCTTTCAGTGGGCGCCGTAACCTGTCGGCGCGAATTCCCGGGCGCCAGCCAACTCCTGGCTTGCCCTTTTATTTCACTGACCAATCCTGTTGGCCGTTTTTTCCAAGTCTGAATCTGGCTCATAATCTCTCTAATCTGTTTCCGCCAGGCGATTTAGAACCCGCCCGAACGCATCAGAACTTCCCGTAATAGCCTTCCTTGAGCGCATCAAACAGATTCGCCGCCGTATGAATTTCGCCGTCATACTCGATTTCTTCGTCACCTTTCAAAGCGACATTCGAGCCGTCTTCAAGCGTGAATGAGTATTCCGTGTTCTTCAGATCCTGCTCTTTAACCAGCACGCCCTGGAATGCTTCCGGGTTGAAACGAAATGTCGTGCAACCTTTCAGTCCCTGCTCATAGGCGTACAGGTAAATATTTTTGAAATCTTCGTACGGATAGTCTGTCGGTACGTTGGCGGTTTTCGAAATCGACGAGTCGATCCACTTCTGCGCAGCCGCCTGAATATCGACATGCGCCGTTGGAGTGATGTCCTCTGCAGTAATAAAGTACTCCGGCAACGAGTTATCCGTTATGACGTCGTCAGCGCTTGTGACCGGTATAGCATTCGCATTTACCAATTCACGATAGGCCAGCATCTCGAACGAGAAAACGTCCACTTTCTCTTTGCTTTTCTTGCCCTGGCGAATGACGTTGCGGAAATAATGATGGGCAAAACTCGGCTCAATGCCATTACTGGCGTTGTTCGCCAGCGACAGCGAAATAGTGCCAGTCGGCGCAATCGAACTGTGATGGGTAAAGCGTGCACCAACTCTCGCCAGGTCAGCTACCAGTTCCGGCGCTTCCTTCGCTATTCTCTGCATGTAGCGGCTGTAGCGGCTGTGCAGAATTCTTCCTGGCACCGCATCGCCCGTCTTGTAACCGTCGGCAACCATCTCTGGCCGTTTCGCCAGCATCTCAGGCGTTACTTCAAAATCCTCGCCCATGATCGGCGCCGGTCCTTTTTCCTTCGCCAGTTCCAGCGCGCTCTCCCATCCTGCCAGCGCCAGCTGCTTGGACACTTCTTCCGTAAAGCGGATTGCGTTTGCATCGCCATACTTCATACGCAACATCGTGATGGCCGAGCCCAGACCCAAAAATCCCATGCCATGGCGTCGTTTGCGCTTTATTTCATCGCGCTGCAACGGCAATGGCAGGCCGTTTATTTCAACGACGTTGTCCAGCATACGAGTAAAAACTTTCACGACTTTACGGAACTCATCCCAGTCAAACTTCGCGTCTTCCGTAAATGGCTCGTGCACAAACTTGGTCAGATTTACTGACCCGAGCAAGCAGGAACCATATGGCGGCAACGGCTGCTCGCCACAGGGATTGGTCGCCCTGATATTCTCTGTGAACCAGTTGTTGTTCATCTCGTTAACTTTGTCGATCAGAACAAAACCTGGCTCTGCAAAATCATAGGTCGATGCCATGATTACGTCCCAGACGCGTCGTGCCGGCAAAGCTTTGAAAATCTTGCAGGCGACAAGACCACCTGCATTGCGCACATAGTTGTCCGGCTCGGGCCATTCGCGCCACACGAACTGACTTTCATCGCTGACATCCAGTTCGTCCTCTGTCAGCTCCTTTGGCGTAATCGGAAAAGCCAGCTTCCAGTCGGCGTCTTTTTTCACCGCCTGCATGAATTCGTCGGTTATCAACAGCGACAGGTTGAATTGGCGCAGCCTGCCATC
>JBLHLN010000098.1:0-7792 GCA_047620565.1 Woeseiaceae bacterium | reverse complement strand
GGCAGCGACTTCCGCCACTGCATCGACGCCCAGGCAAATTTCGCGCGCCAGTGCTTCAGTAGCGCCAAATCTTGAGTAATAGAGAACCAGTATTTCAGTCATTTTGTCTGTCTTTATTGTGAATCAGCATTGTCTATCACTACGGTCAATCGCTACCGAGGATCTCGAAAATATTTTCGGGCGGCCGGCCGATAACCGCCGAGCTGCTGTCTTCATTGACGACAATGGGTCTTTGCAGGACGCGCGGATGCTTGTGTAGCCAATCGGCCAGCAAATCATCATCGTGCAGCGGAATCGAATTACCGGCATCAACAAACTCTGTTTCTGCCTTTCGCAGTATGTCCTGTAAAGGCTTATCGAGCAGTCTCGCCAGGGTTTGCAGGGTTTCCGCATTGGGTGGATCGCGCAGGTATTCGATGATTTTGGGCGCAATGCCCCGTGATTCCAGCAATTCAAGTGACTTTCTTGATTTGCTGCAGCCCGGATTGTGGTAGATGGTGACATTCATGAGCAGTTCCGCGCTCCCGGCGAAGTCATTATCAGCCAACTCTAGCAGTCGTAGCGGGCTTCGTCAGTCCTGCGCGAATTCAGCAGCACATTTTGTCGCTGCTTGACGACAAATGCGGTGCTTGCTAGCGTTCGCGGGTGCGCACAAAAATGAGAAGCATTCCATCGGGAGATCGCCAGCGTTCTTCAGGGTTTGCTATAGCCGCTGCATTGCTAATGTTGCTTGCAGGGTGCGTGAGCGGCCCGCCGGTTCAGGAAATGAGCGATGCAAGGCAGGCTATCGGAGTGGCCAGAGACGCGGGGGCAGAGCAGACAGCGGCAGCGGATTTGCATGCAGCTGAGGCCTATCTTGACAGTGCACAGCGCAAATTGGGGGAGCGATCATATTCGCAGGCCCGGCGCGATGCATTGCTGGCTAAAGACAAGGCGCTGGAGGCGCTTGCCGGAGCCGAAGCCGCGGGACAGAATCAGCCACGCTGATAACTCGCTGATTATTGGGACTGTCGGGATTCTCTGACGTGTGTCGTCAATTCAAAATACATGGGCGGGTGCAGGGCGTATTTTTTCGCGCCAGTACACGCGCTGCGGCGCTGCCGCTTGGACTTCGCGGATACGCGCGTAATCTGCCTGATGGTAGTGTCGAAGTGCTTGCCTGTGGCGATCCTGAAGCGACCGAAGCATTGCTGGTATGGCTTGATGATGGTCCACCGATGGCAGCGGTGTCCGCAGTTACCGAATCGCCAGTGGACTGCAGCATGCCGGCTGGATTTGCCGCTGACTGATTGCCGTCAGGCCCGGAACCACTGGCCTGACTACCGTCAGGCGCGAAACCACTTCAGTCGAAGTTTATCCAGCACCTTGTTCGGATATTTCTTGCTGCCGAGGCTACCGTTATAGCGTCCGAGTGCACGTTGCAGATCGCCATTCTCGATATTCATGTAGTACTTGAGAATAGTACAGCCGAAGCGCAGGTTTGTTTCGATGCGAATGAGGTTGTCATCGGGCCGACCGATCTCATCCAGCCAGAACGGCATAATTTGCATTAGCCCGCGCGCACCAGCGACGGAAACAGCGAAGCGATCAAAATTACTTTCAACGTCGATTACCGCCAGCACCAGTTCAGGCGGCAACTCGGCACGCGTCGCTTCAAGATGAACGCGTTCGAGAATTTCAATGCGTTCCTGCGGGTCACCAACTTGTCGCGCGAGCCGCGCAGACATATCGGTCAGCCAAACCTGTGCATCAAACCGGTCAGAGAAACTCGGAGATTCGCTTGCTGCCACACGCAACAGCTCCACTAATACAGGATCAGGCTCGTCCTGCGCTACGGCAGGCGCTGCACCCTGCAGCAGCATCATGATCGCAATAATTTTGCACCATCGCATGAGATTTACGCTCGTTCGCCTGATCTTTGCCTCACGCTAGCTTAAGTTGGCAGCCGCCAGAAATTTGAGAGCGGCATCACGTTTCATCATTCGTGATTCATCGTCACGACGATGCCGGTATTCCAGTTCGCCAGCCTCAAGCCCCCGATCGCTGATAACGAGGCGATGTGGAATGCCGATGAGTTCGGCATCTGCGAACTTGACGCCCGGGCGCACGTCCCTGTCGTCAAACAAGACCGCAAGTCCCATTGTCTGCAGTTCGGCATAAAGTGCCTCCGCTGCTTCGCGCAGGCTGTCCGATCGATGCATATTGATCGGTACCAGGACGACATCGAATGGTGCCAGCGCTTCAGGCCAGATAATGCCGTGGTCGTCGTGGTTCTGTTCAATGGCTGCAGCGACGATCCTGGTGACGCCAATGCCATAGCAGCCCATGGCCATGGGGATGTCGGCGCCACTTTGATCCTGCACGGTGGCATTCATGGATTCGCTGTAATCGGTGCCAAGCTGAAATATGTGGCCGACCTCGATGCCACGTGCGATCTGCAGCTGACCCTTGCCGCTCGGCGACGGGTCCCCGGCAACGACGTTGCGCAAGTCGACCGTTTCGGGCGACTCAATATCACGCCCAAAATTGACTCCCGTCAAATGCATGTCCGCTTCGTTCGCCCCACAAACAAAATCGCTCATCACGCGCGTTGCATGATCAAAATAGACTGGAATCGAGAGGCCTACCGGTCCGGCAAAGCCCGGTTTGCTTTCGGTTACTTTCTGAATGGTCGCAGCGTCCGACATGGTCAGGGGCGAAGCAACGCCCGGTAATCGCGCTGCCTTGATCGCATTCAGCGCGTGATCTCCACGCAGCACCAGTGCGATCGGTTGGGTCTCACCGTCAACAATAAGCGTCTTAAGCGTTTGCTCAGCGCTGACATCCAGGAATGCACACAGATCATCAATCGTGCGGGCATTTGGTGTCGCGACTTTCTGCATTTCCTGCGCCGGCGCTGCAGGCTCTTCTTGTGGCCGCAGCGTGGCTGCCGTTTCTACGTTGGAAGCAAAATCGTCCGCGTCGCTCCACGCAATGGCATCTTCTCCGGAATCGGCCAGTACATGAAATTCCTGCGAACGATTGCCGCCAATTTCGCCACCATCGGCGTCGACAGCGCGAAATTTCATTCCGAGGCGTTCAAATATCGCGGTATATGCCGCGTACATGACCTGGTATCCCTCTTCGAGAGACTCCTGATCAATGTGAAACGAATAGGCGTCTTTCATTACGAATTCACGAGCGCGCATAACCCCAAATCTTGGTCGGATCTCATCGCGAAACTTGGTCTGGATCTGGTAGAAGTTGATCGGCAGTTGTTTGTAGCTGCGAAGTTCACGACGAGCAATATCGGTAATTACCTCCTCGTGGGTGGGGCCAAAGCAGAATTCCCGCTCATGACGATCAGACATGCGCAATAACAAATGGCCGTACTTGTCCCAGCGACCGGATTCGCGCCACAATTCGGCTGGCTGAATCGCTGGCATTATCAGTTCGAGCGCGCCGGCACGATCCATCTCCTCGCGAACTATTCTTTCCACCTTGCGTAAAACGCGCAGGCCAAGCGGCATCCAGGTGAATAACCCGGACGCAAGGCGGCGAATCAGCCCAGCTCGCAGCATCAGTTGGTGGCTGATAACTTCGGCCTCGGCCGGCACCTCTTTTAATGTTGTTAGTCCAAACTTGCTAAAACGCATGTATATTCTGACCCGGTTCGTAAGAGCGAGCGTATTCTACACGACTGATTGCGGCCGAGGCCGGCAGATTTTCAGGCGGATCGATTGAACGAGGGCCGTTGCAGGACTCGCAGGTTCGCTGGATGAGAAACTTGAAAAACAGGAAAAGTATTGAATTTATGCAGAATGCGGGCGGAGTCGATTGAAAGGACGCCGTAATCCGTTTGTCGCCAGGGAGGGCATTCCATTTTTGATTGCCTCTGTTGCTTGCGCCGGGATCACCTGGAACGTCGGTCAACCATTGTTGACCGTGTTGTTCATCGCTGTGTTCGCTTACTTGTTTCTCATATTTCGTGATCCAATCAGGGCGGTGCCAGCGGCCCCGCTGGGGGTGGTTTGTCCTGTCGATGGAACAGTCGTTGACATTGGACTGACGGACAAAAGCTTTATCAATGGCGACGCGCATAAAGTTATTGTGCGCATTAATAGCCTCGGGACCTATACGGCCAGGTGTCCGGTTGAAGGGAAAATCATGGATTTTCACGGTGCCCAGGGGGACAACAAGGATGCTGGCGTGGAAAGTGGTCTGTGGGTGCGCACCGACGAAGGTGACGATGTCGTCCTGCAATTTCACGGTCACAGATTCGGCCTGGCGCCGCGCGCATTTATGCGCTACGGAGAACGAGTGGGACAGGGACAGCGCTGTGCATACTTGCGCCTGACGCGCTTTGCCGAAGTACAATTGCCCATCAATGGAAGAGTGCTGGTTGAGCCCGGGCAGCAGGTGTCGGCGGGCACAGACCTGTTGGCGAAATTGCCACATCCCTGAGCGCGCATAGCGCGTCGAAGTACGGCTGAAGCGGGTGAATAAAAACGAAATGTCAGCGGAAAGCGAACGTCGAGCCTATTTGCAGGCACTCGGAATCGATGTCTGGACCCTGCGCAGCGGCAACGGTGAAGCTGCAGAGCTGAGCAGTGAATCGTCGCAGCCACAAATTTGTGCCGCTGCAGGTATTGCTGAGCTCGGATTCGATGAACTACGCCAAACTGTCGCCGGCTGTACAAAATGTGCCTTGCATAAGTCGCGCACACAAACCGTATTTGGCGTCGGCAATGAATCGGCCGACTGGATGATTATCGGTGAAGCGCCAGGCGCTGAAGAGGACCGGCGAGGTGAACCATTTGTAGGTCGTGCAGGCAAATTACTGGATGAAATGCTGCGTGCTGTAGGTCTGAGTCGCGATGCTGTCTTCATCGCCAATATTCTGAAATGTCGCCCGCCCAACAATCGCGACCCACTGGTCGACGAGGCCGCAGCCTGCCGCGCATACCTCAACCGGCAGATTGAATTGATATCCCCCAGGCTGATCCTGGCGGTCGGGCGGATTGCAGCACAACAACTGCTTGAAACTGATGCACCTTTGGGACGGTTGCGCGGTCAAAAACACTACCTGGGCGATAGACAGCTACCCGTGGTTGTGACTTATCATCCAGCATACTTGCTGCGATCGCCGACGCAGAAGCGCAAGGCGTGGCAGGACTTGTGTATGGCAAGCGGAATTATGCAACAACAGTCCGGGTAGGGGCCGGGCCAGGTGTTATTGGGATAGCGCGACACATGATCAGACCGATTAGAGAAATTGAGGCGAACGTACGGGCCATGGTTCATGAGGACCTGTCCCAGGTCTCCGATATAGAGCGACGCAGCTATGATTTCCCATGGAGTCATGGCGTATTTCGCGATTGCCTGTTTGCTGGTTACGAATGCATCGTCGTTGATCGTGAGGGAACAGTTGCTGGCTACGGGATTCTGTCGGTAGCGGCCGGCGAAGCACACATACTAAATCTTTGTATTGATCGGCAATTTCGCAAACATGGCTACGGCGAACGTCTGCTGAACGAGATAATTGAACGCGCGATTCATGCCGAGGTCGGCGAAATATTTCTTGAAGTCAGGCCGTCCAATGAAGCGGCGATATTGCTGTACGAGAAGAAGGGTTTTCGTCATATCGCCGAGCGACCGGCCTACTATCAGGCCAAAGGCGGCCGCGAGGATGCAGCAGTTCTCTCCAGGGTGCTGAAGAAAAGGGCCCGATAAATCCCCGCATCCCGGGCGATGCCTTTCTCATCACCGTCGCAGCCGCTACACTGCGCACCCCTTGGATTTCCTCGCCCGCCCGCAATGTCGATCATTCAGCAAGAAGCCAACAGACGGCGCACCTTTGCCATCATTTCACACCCGGACGCCGGTAAAACGACATTGACCGAGAAGCTGCTCTTATTCGGCGGCGCAATCAATATGGCCGGTACCGTGAAAGGGCGAAAAGCGAGCAGGCACGCGACTTCGGACTGGATGGCGCTGGAGCAGCAGCGAGGCATTTCAGTGACTTCATCGGTAATGCAATTCCCCTATCGTGATCACGTTGTAAACCTGCTGGATACACCCGGCCATGAGGATTTCTCGGAGGATACTTACCGCACGCTGACAGCAGTGGATTCCGCGCTCATGGTTATTGATTGCGCCAAGGGTGTTGAGCAGCGAACCGTCAAACTTATGGAGGTCTGCCGCTTACGAGACACACCGATTATGACGTTCATCAACAAGCTCGACCGCGACGGCAGGGAGCCTGTGGATTTACTTGATGAAATCGAGGCGACTCTCGGTATCCATTGTTCTCCCGTTACCTGGCCAATTGGCATGGGCAGGGAATTGAAAGGCGTCTATCACTTGCTTCAGGACTGCATCTATCTGTACTCGGCGGTCGGGCGTCAAAACATTTCGCAAATCGAAGCTATAAAAGGACTTGATTCGCCCGAGGCTTCCGAGCTGCTCGGTGATGCAGCCGACAGTTATCGCGAAGAAATCGAACTCGTTCGTGGCGCATGTCCGGAACTTAATATTGCGGACTACCTGGCAGCGAAGCAGTCACCGGTATTTTTCGGCTCGGCGATCTCAAATTTCGGTGTCCGCGAGTTACTCGATGAGTTCGTCGAACACGCACCACCGCCAACCTCCCGCGAAAGCGATGTTCGCGAAGTTTTCGCTGGTGACGAAGATTTGACGGGGTTTGTTTTCAAAATACAGGCCAATATGGATCCGGGTCATCGTGATCGCATCGCTTTCATGCGTATTTGTTCCGGCGAATACCGAAAAGGCATGCGTATGAAACATGTACGCAGTGGCAAGGAGATGAAGATCGCCGATGCTATTACCTTTATGGCAGCGGACAGGCAACAGGCCGAAAGTGCTTTTGCCGGCGACATCATTGGTTTGCACAATCACGGTACGATCAACATTGGCGACAGCTTCACACAGGGAGAAGAGTTGCGCTTCGCCGGAATTCCGAGTTTCGCTCCGGAAATATTCAAGAGAGCTATTCTCAAAGACCCATTGAAACTGAAGGCGCTGCAAAAAGGACTTTCTCAGCTGTGTGAAGAAGGCGCGACGCAGCTATTTAAACCCAGGAGAAACAATGACCTGATTCTCGGTGCTGTCGGGCCGTTGCAATTCGAGGTCGTTGCGCATCGATTGAAGGATGAATACAAAGTTGAGTGCCAGTTTGAACCCATTAAGGTAGCTACGGCCCGCTGGGTTGAAACAGATGATGAGAAAATATTGCAGGAATTTGAACGCAAAGCGCATGATAATCTGGCGCTGGATCATAGCGGCAGCCTGGTCTATATCGCACCCAGCAAGGTAAACCTGAATCTGACCGAAGAGCGCTGGCCCGACATCAGGTTTTGTGAAACCAGAGAGTACTAACCTCGCCTGAGTATCTATGCCGAAGACAAAATTCCTTAATCGCCAGGTAGTTGCCTGGGCCCTTTATGACTGGGGTAATTCTGCATTCGCGCTGAGCGTGCTGGCCGTTCTGTTTCCGCTTTTCCTGCACTCATTCTGGAGCGCCGGTGACCCCGGATCGGCAGTGACGTCCCGTTTGAGCTGGGCGACCGCGTTGGCCAGTATTGTGGTGTCTTTGCTGGCCCCGATAATTGGTGCGATTGCTGATAGCGGCGGATATCGAAAACGATTCCTTTTTTCGCTGGCAATAATTGGCGCAGTCAGTACCGCTTCGCTCAGCCTCGTAGAGATGGGTGGCTGGCAGGCGGCACTGGTGCTGTTTGTTATTGCCTCGGTGGGTTACTACAGCGCCAACGTCTTTTATGACTCACTCATC
>JBLHLN010000097.1:0-7842 GCA_047620565.1 Woeseiaceae bacterium | reverse complement strand
AAACTTAATTACAACTTAAACTTAGGTATTCACGTTTGATTTTGCCTTCGCAAACTCCAACGTGAGCACCCACACAAATTATCTGATCAAATTGTTAAAGAGCAATTGAAAAAAGGGGTCAGGCCCCATTTTCTATTCGACGCAATCGCCGAAAAACGCTGATAAATCCGGTGAAATAGGGTCTGACCCCTTTCTTCGACCAGACCCACAAGTATACAGGCGAACAGAGCTTTAATGACAGCCCATAGATGCCTGCACGTAACTATTTCTTGATTTTCGGGGTCTGACCAAGGGACACCGGTCCCTCAGCGAGCAGCGCATTATAGCGGCGAATCCGGGCCGGTCAACTAATAATTTCAATTATTTACGAGCCCCGCAATGCGGCCCCGCCGCGATCTGAAATCGGTGCCTGGGAGATCATGGAAAAACCCTTGTTTTTCCCCGCAAAAACGCCAGTCTGGCGGCTTTCCGCAGGCTTTCGCGCGTGCAGCCGACGGTCCGTTCGAAGCAGCGGGATTTCAGTCGTCAGCAGCGCCGCGCGACCAATGCGTGGCATTGAGCCCGCGGGCAGCTGCTCAGGTCAGGCTGACCCGGGCGAATTTTCTTTTTCCAACCTGGTATATATGGGTCGACCCGGCGGCGACCTCGGTGTCGCGGTCCTCTACCCGTTCACCATCTATCCTGACAGCGCCCTGTTTGATCATGCGATACGCCTCAGACGTGCTGGCAACCAAACCAGACTCCTTAAGCAGGTGTGCGATACCCAGTACGCCGTCTTTGCCGGAGACCGAAACGTCTTCGATCTCCTCTGGCATTGCGCCTTTCTGAAAACGCGAAATGAACTCCTGTTTAGCTGCCTCGCCGGCTTTCTCGTCGTGAAAGCGGCTTACGATTTCGACCGCCAGCTCGAATTTGACGTCTCGCGGATTCCGCCCTTCTCCAACTGCCGTTTTCAGATTCTCAATATCACGAAGTGGTCGAAAACTCAGCAATTCAAAATACCGCCACATCAGCTCATCCGAAATCGACATGATTTTGCCGAACATTTCGCCGGCAGGTTCGGTGATGCCAATGTAATTGCCATATGACTTCGACATCTTCTGTACGCCGTCGAGACCTTCGAGCAATGGCACCGTAATGACGATTTGTGGTTCCACGCCGTAGCTTTGCTGAATGTGCCGACCCACCAGCAAATTGAATTTTTGATCCGTTCCACCCATTTCAACGTCAGTTTTCAAGGCAACCGAATCATAGGCCTGGGCCAGCGGATACAGAAACTCATGAACTGATATCGACTGTCCCGCCGCGAATCGCTTGCTGAAATCATCCCGCTCCAGCATGCGGGCAACCGTGTAACGGGCGGCCAGCTTTATAAGTCCGGGTGATCCAAGTTCGCCCAGCCATCTCGAATTGAAGTCAACAATCGTTTTGTCGGGATCCAGGATTTTGAAAACCTGCTCTTTGTAGGTGGTCGCGTTGGCATCAATATCCTCGGGCGTAAGCGGCGGCCTGGTGGCGTTCCTGCCGCTCGGGTCGCCGATCATGCCGGTGAAATCGCCAATGAGAAATACGACGTTGTGACCAAACTCCTGGAACTGGCGCATTTTGTTTATGAGCACAGTGTGGCCCAGATGCAGGTCGGGCGCGGTAGGGTCGAAGCCAACCTTGATGTTAAGCGGTCGATTCAATTTGAGCTTCGCCTCGAGACCCCCCTGCGGAAGAATCTCGTCCGCGCCGCGCGACAATTCTGCTATTTGCTCTTCAATACTCGTCATTTGGGTCATCTGCCAGCAACATTCGGCGAAACTGTATCACTCAAATCGCGTCGTGTTGATCTATTTTGGATTTGCCGCAACTGTTTAGAGATTCCCAACCATGTTCTAGAGTTAAGGCTATGAGTTTTAACAAGTTTCTTTGACCTCACGGAAAACTCTCTGTAGAGTATCGGCTTCTGGCGATTGGGGAGACGCTGGCTTGAATCGACCTGTGAGTCCACTACTTCACGACTACAAATCGAGTGACAAAGTGGAAGTAAAAAACATACAGCCACTGCATTGGTTTGCAATCGGCCTCGGTCTTCCGCTATTGGGAATCGCCCTGCTACTCACTTTGAGGAACGCAGCCGGAAACAACCCACTGCAAGCGACAGATAACGACGCTATAGTTGCAGTCGAAGCCGAAACGCTGCCGACCACTGCAGAACAAATGAACGCAGAAATCGAACTGGATCCTGCTGCCGTCAGTTTCGCCGCATTTCACCCGCCCATGTGGCTGGAGCCTCAATTCCAGCAACTGCAACTCACGGTTGAGCGTGGCGACACACTTGACCGGCTGTTTCGCAAGAATAAGCTGAGCATTGCGAACCTTGCAGCAATCGTACGCCTGTCGGTTGCCGCGCCATACCTGAAGAAACTGATTCCTGGCGACGAACTGAAAATTGAACACGATGACGGAGAACTCGTGAGTTTGTACCGCGAGTTAAGTTTGACCAGCGCTTTGAAAGTCTCGAAAGCAGAGATTGGCTATTCCGCCGAAATCATTGACCGCCCAATCGAGATTCGCCGCAAGCTGTCCTACGGAAAAATAGAAAGCTCACTTTTTGAAAGTGCGGTGGACGCCGGTCTTCCGGACGAACTGATCATGAACCTCGCTGGAATATTCGCCTGGGACGTAGACTTCGTGCTCGACATCCGTTCGGGAGACGACTACTACCTTTTATTCGAGCAAATATTCCAGGATGGAAAATACGTCAGTAACGGCGAAATCATTGCTGCCGAATTCAATAACAACGGGCGAACCATTCAGGCGATTCGTTACACAGATAAGAATGGCCGTGCCGACTACTTCACGCCTGACGGACAGAGCATTCGCAAGGCCTTCCTTCGCTCGCCGGTCGATTTTCGCGTGAGCTCCTCATTTAATCCAAACCGACGCCACCCTGTCCTGAAGACAGTGCGCCCCCACCGCGGTACCGACTACGCTGCGCCAAGCGGGACACCGATCAAAGCAGCCGGTGATGGCAAGGTAATTTTTCGTGGCGTGAAATCTGGCTACGGCAATGTCGTCATTTTGCAGCACGGAGGCAACATCACAACGCTGTACGCGCACATGTCAAAGTTCGTATCAAAAGTGCGCAACAGCGCACGCGTCCGCCAGGGTCAGACCATCGGTTATGTGGGTAAGACGGGACTGGTCACCGGTGTGCACCTGCACTATGAGTATCGGCTGAACGGCGTGCACCGCAACCCGCGCACCGTCACATTGCCGCAGGCTTCACCTATAAAAGACGAATATCGCCAGGACTTTCTTTCGGCCGCCGAACCGATTCTGGATGAGCTACTGCGGTACAAGAGAACCCAGGTCGCGTCACTGACTGCCGATTAGAGCGAATGCCGGACTTTCAGGAATCCGTTTCTTACTATGTGGGACTGATGTCCGGCACCAGTATGGACGGCATCGACGCCGCCCTGGTCGAATTTGGCGACCACACTTGTTCAGTTATTGCGACATTAGCCAGTCCTTATCCCGATAGCCTGCGCCAGGCTTTGCTGAAAGCGTCGAGAACCCCTGCGGAATGCACTGTCGACAGGATCGGGCAACTTGATCACTGGATTGGTGAGTGCTTTCGCGACGCCGCAAATTCGCTGCTCGCCGAAAACGAAGTAGACCGGGCCGCGGTCGCTGCAATTGGCAGCCATGGACAAACACTGCGACATCAGCCGCGCGCCGCCCGTCCGTTTACGCTGCAAATTGGCGATCCGAATCTGATCGCCGCCGGTACAGGCATTACGACCATCGCAGATTTCCGGCGACGCGACATTGCCGACGGCGGTGAAGGAGCGCCGCTGGCACCAGCGTTTCATCAATGGCTGTTTGCAGATCCCAGCCGAGATCGTGCTGTGCTGAATATTGGTGGCATCGCGAACGTAACCATGCTGCCAGCGTGCGGATCTCCGGTAGTAGGATTCGATACCGGCCCCGGCAACACGCTGCTTGATGGCTGGATTCGTCAGTGCCGGGACCTGCCCTTCGATGACGACGGCGCGTGGTCGAAAGATGGCAACGTTTCAGAAGCACTTCTGGACGTAATGCTAGCCGACGTATACTTTTCGCTTGAGCCGCCAAAGAGCACCGGCTTCGAGTATTTTAATGGCACATGGACACGCAATAAGATCGCCTTGGCGGAACAGCCGGTAGCAGATCAGGACGTACAATCCACGCTCGCTGAACTCAGCGCTCGCACAATTGCCGTTGCAATTCTCGAACACGCTCCTGCGATCGAAGAGTTGTTAGTTTGTGGCGGTGGCGTTCGAAATTCGGATCTTATGCAACGCCTGAGTAGTTACCTGTCAGGGACTGACGTCCGGTCAACGGAGCAATTCGGCCTGCATGCAGACTGGGTTGAGGCGGCGGCATTTGCCTGGCTCGCAATGCGCTGCCTCGACCGAAAAACCGGCAATCTGCCAGAAGTCACTGGTGCCGCCCGGGCCAGCGTTCTGGGTGCAATTTACGCCGCTTGAGGCTGTCGCCTGGCAAACAAATTCGCGACCTGAAAATCCTATTCTCAACATACTGTTGATATAATGTCTGGCCGAGCATTGTCAGGACTATTTGTGGATACGCCAGCTACGCCACCTGCAGACAGGTACATCAACCGGGAACTCAGTATGCTTGAATTCAACCGGCGGGTGCTCGAGCAGGCGAACGATCCTGCAGTACCAATCCTGGAGCGTCTGCGTTTCCTGTGCATCTCCTGTACGAACCTTGATGAATTTTTTGAGATCCGCGTCGCTGCATTGAAACAGCGCCTGGAAATTGGTGCGCCGTCGGCCGGTCCTGACAACATGTCACCGCAACAACTACTGAACGAAATTCACTACCGATCGGCCGTGCTTGTCAAACAACAATACGATTCGCTAAACAAGGTTCTCTTGCCTGCGCTTGCGAATGAGCACATAAGATTTGTGCAACGTAGCGATTGGACCGACGATCAACGAACGTGGCTGGAGCAGTACTATCACGACGAAATCGTGCCAGTACTGACACCACTGACGCTGGATCCCTCGCGCCCGTTTCCGCGAATTCTGAACAAGAGTCTCAACTTCCTCGTACGCCTCCGTGGCAAGGACGCTTTCGGGCGCAAGCGCCATCGCGCTGTAGTTCAGGCTCCACGATCGTTGCCCAGAATCATTCGTCTGCCGGACAATGTTGTGGAACCGGGGTGTGATAGTTACGTTTTCCTGTCGTCAATTATTCATGCACATGTTTCTCATCTGTTTACTGGTATGAATGTCGAGGGCTGTTATCAATTTCGGGTCACGCGAAACAGCAATCTGTATGTCGATGACGAGGAAATAGACGACCTGGTACGCGCGCTTGAAGGTCAGCTCGCGGCAAGCCGATACGGTGCCGCAGTCCGGCTCGAAGTGAGCCATGATTGTCCTCAGGACATGAGCGACTTTTTGCTCGATCATTTTCACCTGGAAAGATCTGATCTCTTCTCCGTCGAAGGTCCGGTAAACCTGAACAGACTGTTGACAGTGTGCGACAACGAGGGCAGGGCGGAACTTTTGTACCCTGCTTTTACACCGGGAATACCGGCAGACTTCAAAACCGATCAAAGCATCTTCGCCGTTCTTAGAAAACGCAACATCCTGCTGCAACATCCCTATCAGTCGTTTGCGCCAGTTGTTGATTTCATCGCAGCCGCTGCAGCTGACCCGGCCGTTCTGGCTATTAAACAAACCTTATATCGAACCGGATCGGATTCACCGATCGTTGATCACCTGGTCGATGCCGCGCGTGCCGGAAAAGAAGTCACGGTCGTGGTCGAGCTGATGGCGCGCTTCGATGAAGCTGAGAATATTTCTTCTGCGAATCGGCTGCAGGAAGCCGGCGCACATGTTGTCTACGGACTGGTTGGCTACAAGACGCACTCGAAAATGTGCATGATCGTGCGGCGCGAGCAAGCCGGCATAAAGCGCTATGTGCATCTTGGCACCGGAAATTATCATCCGGGAACCACGCGTACGTACACAGACTACGGTTACATGAGTTCAAACAAGAACCTGGGTGCGGACGTACACAAAGTTTTTATGCAGCTTACGAGTCTGACCGCGCCAACAGAATTGATAAAAATGTTTACCGCACCATTTTTTCTGTTCGAAACTCTCATCGGAAAAATCGACCGTGAAATCGAATTTGCAAAAGCCGGAAAAGACGCACGCGTAATTGCGAAAATGAATGCGCTTGTTGAGCAACAAATGGTAGACAAGCTTTACGAGGCCTCTGCCGCTGGCGTGAAAATAGATCTTATTGTCCGCGGAATCTGTTCCCTGCGTCCCGGCGTCCCGGGCTTATCGGACAATATTCACATTCGCTCAATCGTTGGTCGATTTCTCGAGCATTCACGGGTGTATTATTTTCTAAATGACGGTGATGAAGAATTCTATTGTTCAAGTGCGGACTGGATGGATCGGAATTTCTTTCGCCGCAACGAGTCCTGTTTTCCGATTCGTCAGAAACCGCTGAAAGAAAGGCTGCGGGCCGATCTGGAACTGTTTCTCGCCGACAACACACAAGCCTGGATTCTTCGTGGCGATGGCTCTTACCACCGCCAGTACCCTGCGGATAACTTGCCTGTGTCAGCCCAGCAAACATTCCTCGAACAAATGGCAACCATCAATTAGAGATCGTCAGGAATAGGCGAGAAATATGTTGATCTTCGCCAGGTAGTCTCGCTCCCGATCAAGGTCAGTAACGGTCAGCGGATTCGCTGTCAGCCAACCTGGCGGAAATGCCAGGCGCAATTGCCAATCATCAATGGTGATCCCGATATTCGGCAGGTCTGTAATACTTCGACTGCGATTCAGAAGCACAGCAAGCCTCAGTAATATGCATAGATAGGTTGCACGGTCGCGCCAGGCGACTGGTAGATTTTCGACTAAAGAAGACTCTATCTGTTTCCTCTGCGTGGCGATCAGGAACGCGAGCAACTTCTGTTCTGAACGAGGAAATCCGGGCAAATCTGCGTTTTCCGCTACATAAGCGCCGTGTTTCTGGAATTCGTTGTGCGATATATCCAGGCCGATTTCGTGGAGACGCGCCCCCCAGTCGAGAATTTTTGCAGCAAGCGCAGTATTGAGCTTGCATGAATGACTGACCTGGTCCAGCAGCCGGTTCGCTGTAACCGCAACTCTTCCCGCCTGTTGAAAATCTACGTTGTATCTGTTTGCCAGCGCCTGAACGCTCAGTTCACGAGCATCTTCGTGTTGGCGCCGTCCAAGATGGTCGTAAAGGAGACCCTCCCGAAGTGCGCCGTCCGATGTGCGAAGATGTGGAATTCTCAAGCCTCCCAGCACTTCCGCCAGGATAGCGAGACCGCCAGGCCAAACCTGCGCGCGCCTTTCGGAAAGTCCCGGCAAGGACAGCTTCGAGATCGTTTTGAACTGCAAGACTCTCTGTATCAACTGCTCAACTGCCGCCAGCGTCAGGTCGTTGGATTCGATAATGCCCAGTTCTCTGGCGACGACCTCGGTTGATAAAATTGTGCCGGACGTCCCGATCGACTCGATTGCCGGCACTTCGCGAAAATACGCTTTGACCGGCCTGAGTTTTAGTCTCGCCGCGGTTCTTGCCATCGCGAAATTTTTTTCGCTGATCTTTCCACCAGCAAAATACTTCTCCGTCATTACGACGCATCCCATTTGCAGGCTTTCCATAGCGCGCGGACTCGCTGCCTGGCCGAGAATCAATTCCGTACTGCCTCCGCCGATGTCCAGAACCAGCCGCAGCCCTTCGGTCGGAGGCAGGCTCTGACCAACACCGACATAGATCAGCCGC
>JBLHLN010000096.1:0-7852 GCA_047620565.1 Woeseiaceae bacterium | reverse complement strand
GGTTTGAATGAAGCGACGTTCAAGAATGCACCGTCCCAGCCATCCGCGGGGTTCGCAACGTTTCTAGAAAAGGAGGCGACCTGTTCGCCTGTGCGAATCTCCCAAAGTCTGGCGATACCCTCCGATACCATCGTCAGAACGTATCTTTCATCTGGGCTAAATACGGCGCTGATCACCGGGCTCTCGTGGCCACTCATGACTGCAACCTCAGCTCGATTCCGAACGTCCCACACTCGCGCGGTGCGATCGAATGATTTTGTAAGCGCCAGTTTACCACTGGGACTAAAAACTGCCGAAGTCACATAATTTGCGCCTGAGCCACCCGTGTGGCGGAGCAAATGCGTTTGCCCGACACGCCATATCCGAATGGTCCCATCGGCAGACGCAGTAGCGATCCGATCCGCTTTAGGACTCGTGGCCACATGATGAATTGCCCCCTTATGGCCCTGCAGAATTGTCAATAGCGCCCCGTTGGAGGCATCCCATACCCGGGCTGTTCTGTCACTTGACCCGGTGACTAGATAATTTCCATCAGCGGTATATGCGACAGCTGAAATCGACCGCTCGTGGCCGCTCATAATTTTGATGATACTGCCGCTGCGAATATCCCAGAGGCGGGCGGTATTGTCGAACGAGGCTGTGACAACGCGGCTACCATCGGGGCTTATTGCGCCAGCGCTCAAGCCCAACTCGTGGCCCTTAAAAATACTGATATTTTTACCGCTTTTCACATTCCAAAGTCGGGCGGTACTGTCATCGGACACTGAAAGCAGGATCCGACCATACGGGCCAAATACAACACCTCGCACGCTGCCTTCATGCCCCTTCAAAACAGCGATTTCAGTTCGGCTCGAAACTTCCCAAAGTCTTACCATTTTATCGGCCGATGCTGCCACATATTGACCATCCCGGCTCATCGAGATCGCATTAATTTTGCCTTCGTGGCCAGACAGCGATCCAATTTCGGTTACACTTTCCGCATCCCACAGAAGCTCCACCCCTCCGTTGACCGCGGTTGAGATTCGCCGCCCGTCGTAACTGAATTGGGCGAGCTGTACTTTCTGATCTTGGTCACCGAGGACAGACCTCTGTTTTCTGTCTTCTGCGCCCCACAAACGCTCGGTGTTGTCCGCAGATCTGGTGATGATGAGTTGACCATCTGAACTGAAAGCCGCCGATCGGACTGTTCCGCTATGCCCTTTTAGAACGCCAATTTGTTTCGCTGACTCCACGTCCCAAATACGGGCGGTTCCATCGCTCGAGGTTGACACAAGCTGTCTGCCATCAGGGCTGAATGCTACGTGTAAAACGGCACCGTCGTGGCCGCTAAGCACACTAATTTCGCGGTGAGCCGAAATTGCATCGTAAAGCGCTACTTCTGCATCTGCTACATATGGACGGTTGGGCATGCTCATGTCCTTGGGCAATGCTTCAATTGCCAATAAAATTCCATTGGTCGCGTTGCCCGAATCCGTCTCACGCTGAGAAACGTCTGTAAGATAGATAGACTGATTAAGGAGAGCTCGGTCGCGGGCAAAAAGTGCAGCTTTTGCTGAAAGTTTGGCTTCGTTTTCGGCAGCACGCGCTTGACTTGCATTTTTGTCGGCTAATGCTGCCTGCCTTTCCGCCTCACTTTGACCTCTTAAGCCTGTGAAGGCCCCCGCACCGGCAATGATCGCGAAAACCAGGATGATCGCCGCAGCGATTCGTGAGCGTTTCGCCAAACGTTTGGCAGACTCAGCTTCCCTCTTGTTCCGTTCGATGCTCTCTTCCTGGTGTCGGCGTTCAATCGCGCTTTCTTCGTCCAGGCGAATATGGTGATCCAGCACGGAGGCCTCAATGAATTCGATGGTTTCACCGTCAATTTCACCGCGACGGTTTACAAGTAAGTCCTCAGCTACGGCAAGTCGCTTACCACTTGGCAGGAGAAAATCGGCGCCTCGGTCCTTGGCCAGCCAACGCCTGGTATCCGTCCGGACTTGCGACCGGGATTCCAGGAATTCTCGATTTGCCAATACGATGTCTCGCGCCCGCGGCCACATGGATAGGAGCGCGTCGTGGGCGAGCCTGATTATCGGAATGCCTTCGGAACCTTGGGTACTGGTAAGAAGGCGCGCATCAAGCAGTGCACCAACCAACAGTTCCTGCCCCGGTGTAGCGGAAATTTCGCGTCTTGAAACGGCGTGGCTGGTTGCGGCGTTATCCTGCTCACGGACCCTCGTTAGCGCACTTATAATAGATGGCAATGCGGCCTGAGCGTCTTGCGATAGTCCGGTAGTCACCTCGTCCGCTCGCCGGGCGATCGCACCTTCAAACCCACCCAGCGCTCGATAGGTTGCAAAAGTCATTTGGTGTCGATCTTTTCCAGCCTCATACAACGTATCCAGCACAAACTGAAGGAGAGGTAGTGAACCCGGCTCGCGCGCCGCTGCTTGCTGCAGGACATCTGCGAGATTGCCAATCTTGAGATCTTCTTCGAACTTCATGCCGGCCGCGCGAGCTGGCTCCCGGATCATTTGCGCGATTTCGGGACCGGTGGGTGGAAGCAGTTCAAAACTGCCCAGGCCATCTCTGAGTTCTGAAAAGCCCGGTACTTCACCGCAGCGGTGATAGAAATCAGCGCGAATGGTACACACCACCCAAACCTGACCAGACTGCGCTAAGGTGGATAGGACTTCAACGAACGCAATACGCGATTCCGAGTCTATTTCCTCAGAAGTAAACAATTCTTCCAATTGATCTACCGCTACAATCAGACGAGACATCTGTGGATTTATATTTTTCGAATTCGAAGCAGCAGCAAGCGCGTTGCGGACCATATCGACCACATGTTGAGGGGACTCTTCGATCGTCTTCGTTGGTTTTTTGGAATCGTTGCCATTGGTCCATTCGGGAAAAACCGATTCACTCTGTAGTCGATTGATCAGAGCCGCCGTCGGGCTTGACCCCTCTGACGGTCGGAATAGGCAGTATCGTCGCAACGCAATTCCTTCGTCATGATCTGAATTGACCAAAGTGGGCAATAATCCAGCTCTCATAAGCGAAGACTTGCCAGTGCCGCTCATGCCATAGATCAATAGAAATGCCTTCCCATACTCGGCTTGGCGTTCTAAACGCTCCTTGGTCGACGTTATTGCTGACGAGCGGCCGTAGAAGAATTCCGAGTGTTCAAACTCAAAGGTGTCCAGACCCCGATAGGGTGAAGTTGTACGTACCTCAGAAGCCAGCGGTACCCGAAATGCCAGAACCGGCCTGGCAATGTTTTTTACGCGATGTTCGCCAAGATCCACGAAATCCAAGTCGACTTTATCTCGGACCTGTGCCAGCACTGCATCAGAAACACAGATGCCTCCAGGCGGCGCTAACGCTTCAAGCCGTGCGGCGACATTGACGGCGTCTCCCATTAGATTATCGCCATCAATCATGACATCACCGAGATTGATCCCGATGCGAAACCGCATGCGCTGATTATCAGGCACACCAGCGCTGTGTTCGTAAATCGCTAGTTGGATTTCTGTGGCGCAGCGCAGCGCTTCGACTGGACTGGAGAATTCGGCGATCAGGCTGTCGCCAGCGCTTCCAAATACACGGCCAGCATGGCCTTTAATCAGTGGGTCGATGACTTCTCGGCTATCCTTAAGCGCGGTAAGCGTCGCTTCCTCATTGGCGCCCATTAGTCGGCTGTATCCCACCACATCGGCAGCCAGGATCGCAGCTAACTTGCGTTGAACGCGCCCATATACCATCTTCGCTCCAGCACGATTTCCATATGCATCTTAGTCAATGAAGCAGTTGATGTACAGCAACGCTCGAATTGGTCAGTGGGTCGTTATGAGTCAGAAAATCCCTTCACTCATGCATTAATCTGTTCAAACAGCGACATAGCCGGATTGGTGACTTTGGGGACCTAGTAGCTGTACGTAAGTTTCGATCCGAGCTGATACTATCTGCCAGATCAAGTCACTAGTGTCCCGTTAACTTCATGCTGAACGACAGCTGTTTATCGTTGATAGGTATTTTCTCAGCTGGATGCCCATGAAGCAGATCATCAAGGAGCCATTTTTCGAATAGATTAGTTTGTAATAATCTAAGTATCTGCTGCGTTGATCGCTTTGATCTGGACTGGAACTTCATAAAGGCAACCAGCAGATAGGTACATAGTGCGGTCCAGATCTGTGTCAGCACCGCTTTCTTACGGGTGTCGATGAAAGATTTGATTTTCAGGTTCTGCTTTGTCCATTTGAGGCTGCAATCGTGCTGGCTGCCAGTACAAAGTTGTTAGTCAGAAATACGTAATCCTTGCCAGTCTCTGGGTCACGATAACCCATTCTTCGCAGGGGTATCGGGCAACGTTTACGTGTAATTACCCCCGTAAATTCTATCGTCTGGTCGCTCGTTAATCCTGACTTAGTCTTAACCTTTCTTCGCTCGAGAACACGCACTGTGGCGTTGGATTTTAATCGCGCAACCAAGTAAATACCCTTATATGTTAGGGTTTTATACCATTCGTAGTCGGTGTACCCTCGATTGATCGCTACAATACTGCCCTTCGGAAATTCTACAGACCTGCCTTCATTCACTTCGTGCTTTTTGGCATTAGTTCGTTGATTCTGGAGAGCTTGGAGCGGGACAGTTTCGTCGACCCTAGGTGATACAAGCGCTGCTGCTGGGCCGAGACATTCTCAAGCACGTCGCGCAAGCTTCCACGCCCAGATAATTGCCCGATGCTCATCGTCAGGCCTGATTCTGCTGTGTTACAGGGTTTTCTGAACAATTACAGCGTAACAACTCAATGGAGTCAGGCCATACTCACCTCTGAGTTAATGGGGCACTATTGAATAAATTCGAAATTATTACGATACCGCGTGAGATGCTGTATTTTGGCCGCGGCTAACCAGCCAGACGAATTTGAATCGAGCAGATGATCTGTATGCTTGGTATCAGTTGCATACCGGACTGTCGGTTCAGAATATATTGTCAAGCGTTTCAATAAGCATCGAGTTTTTGGTAGGGACAATCGAAAAACACTGCTTGCTATAGTAAGTAATAAAACGGATGATTTTTCTTTGTAGTTGTTTCCTATGTAAAACAAAGCTAAGGATGAGGGTATGGAACGCAGACTTGCTGCCATATTAGCCGCAGATGTGGTCGGCTACTCAAAACTGATGGGAATCGATGAAGCAGGAACGCTTTCAGAACTTTCACGTCTAATCAAGGAACTCATTGAGCCTCTGATTGCAGAACACAACGGACGCATCGTCAAGTTTATGGGTGACGGAATTCTGGCCGAGTTCGGTAGTGTAGTTGATGCAGTTACCTGTGCGATTGCTTGGCAAGGAAAGGTCACTGAAAAGAATAGTAATCTTCTATTTCGCATCGGCATCAATCTCGGTGAAATCATAATTCAAGACGATGATATATTCGGTAATGGCGTCAACATCGCTGCGAGATTAGAAGCTTTAGCAAATGCAGGGAGCATCTGTGTTTCGGACGATGTGTATCGTCAGGCGAAAGGCAAGGTGGAATCTGTATTTGAGGACATAGGAGAGCAACAGCTCAAGAATATAGATGAGCCGGTTCGGGTTTATCGGGTCCTGACTGGACCGGATTCCGGCAGTGGGGCCTTGCGTCATGCAAGTTCAAAAAAATTCGTAAATCGCGCTGCAGCCGTCGCGGCAGTAATCGTGGTAGCCATAGGCACCGCTCTTTGGCAGCAAACATCGGGTCCGGAGCCGACACTGCAGGTGACAGCCAAACCCTCGATCGCGGTATTGCCATTTACCAATTCCAACTCGGAGACGAAGGATGACTTTTTCTCAGAGGGAATCTCCAACGACATCATAATTGATTTGTCCAAATTTCAGAATTTGTTGGTAATTGCCAGTAATTCGGTTTCCGCCTACAAGGGCAAAACGGTGGACGTAAAAATGGTGAGCCGTGAATTGGATGTTCGTTACGTCCTTGAAGGCAATGTACTGAGGCGCGGCGAACGGGTCCGAATAAACGTTCAGCTAACCGATGGCACGACCGGCCAACACCTCTGGGCCGAGCGTTATGACCGGGCAGCCGATAACATTTGGGACATCCAGGACGAAATTACCGGTCGTATCGTCCGGACATTGGCCGTTCGCATAACTGAAATCGAAGAGCAACGGGTCCTGGCCAAATCAACAGAAAACCTGGAAGCATACGAATATACGCTAAGAGGTCAGGCGCTTCTGGCCCGGCAGTCGCGTACTGAGAACTTCGAAGCCCGCAATCTGTTCCGGCACGCCATTGAACTCGATCCAAACTACGCCACGGCCTATGCCGGTCTCGGCTGGACCTATTTGGAGGCAATGCGATGGGGCTGGACCGGCGCACCCCAGGACGCATTGCAGCAGGCACACGATCTTTCACAAAGAGCTTTGATTCTGGACACCGACGATATTTCCGGCCGCCACTTATTGGCCAGCGTATATAACATCCGCCGGCGTCACGACCTGTCGTTGATCGAAAGCGAAAGGCTGATTGCCATCAACCCCAACGATGCAGTTAGTCATGCCCAGCAAGGTATAGCATTGACATGGTTGGGGCGCCCAGACGGCGGCATTCGGGCCCTGGAACGGGCGTTGCTTTTTGATCCTGACATGCCACCCGATATTTTCTGGCACCTGGGCCTAGCCTATTATTTGAAGGAACGATACGCCGATTCTGCCGCAGTGCTGGAACGAAATATCGGCAGAAAGACCGATCCATTCTGGGACTACATGTTGCTTGCAGCGGCGTACGCGCAAATGGGCAGCAAAGAAGATACGGCGCGTGCGGCGCAAGCTGTTCGCCGGATCAATCCACAATACAAAAGTCTGATGAGATTTGGGCAGTTTAATAATTCCGCAGATATGGAGCGCGTAAGTGAAGGATTACGCAAGGCGGGCCTGTGAGAAGTGGCAAATATTTTTTCCGTGTTAAGCCCCAGCCAGAAGTACTTCTGGCTGGCCATACGAACACTGTTAACGATCAAATAAATGACCAGCTACATGTTGTCCCGAAGCTGATCGCGATAGTTTTTCCAATTGTGTTCAGCGAAGTGGATATGCCCTTCAGGGGCCTTGCTCCATTCCGTCATGTATTCTTCTTTAGCGATGAAATAAAGTTTGTCATCGACAATGGCCCATAATTTGGGATCACCATCGGCATATTCGCCGACCGCTAGGCCGCCCGCGCAATAACCACCAAATTGCGGCGCATAACGTTCCGGGTTGGCATTGAACAATTCCAGATTAGTGGCACTGGAGAATTGCCAACGGGCATCCTCCCATAGCTGTTCAAACTCCGTATTGCCTTTCGTCGGCTTGCTATCGGTAAAATAGGCAACCGCATCATAACCATGGATCGCCACTTTCGCGCTGTCGACATTGTATTTTGGGAATTGGGATTTATTATTCATCATCGGCGCAACAAACTGGGCGCCGATAAATACCGCCAATACGACGACAAGGGCAGCATAGATAAAAATTGCGGGCCGCGAAGTAAGGCTGTTTGAAGTTTCCACAAGTCATCTCCTTTGGTTTTAGAATAATTTCGTGGTTACAGCTTAGGCATCCTATCACGTGTATCTTTTCATCGACGTGGTTACTCAAGGCTGGATGCACTATCTCTCGGCCTGCCATACTAATCTTGTCTGGAATTCATTTGGCAGCTGGTTGCGCACGATTCGTAAAGGCGTTGCACCCTCTGAGCGCATCATTGCACTGGCCATGCGAAATACGCTGGATGAATTTCTCGTTGTTGGCTGCGCAACCAATAGCGTGGCGAAATACATCATCGCCCGACAGCGCCGCGGAAACACTCAGGCCTGGTGTGAAGAAGT
>JBLHLN010000095.1:0-7904 GCA_047620565.1 Woeseiaceae bacterium | reverse complement strand
TCATCCGGTTACCAACTACATTCGCTGCCACATCCATTTTAAATTTCCGGATGGCTCGAAAATCAAGAAAGCGTTTACCTACGAATGGCGACTGTGGTCAGCGCCGGAAATCAAGGAAGTCCTGCAAGAGGCAGGATTTAAGAACGCTACTCTCTATTGGGAGGGTGAGGATGAAGAAGGCGATGGCAACGGCGAATTTACACCAGAAGAAAAGGGTGAAGCGGATCTGGCCTGGATAGCGTATATTGTGGCCGAGAAATAACGTATAAAACGCCGAAAATTTAATGGTTTACTGCAACAACTCAAGGAACGCCTTTAGCTTGGCGGTTCAACATAATATGCAGGAAATTCAAGTATATACACATATAATTGCCGTCTCCGGTAATGCATTTGGCAGACGACATTTGGATCTGATTGGGTAATAACGGGATGGCCAAGGACCTGGAAGTCGCGATTCTGTTTGCCGACGTGGTCGGCAGCACCCGACTATATGATCGCTTCGGTGATACCAAGGCCAGCGAGACGGTCGCCCGCTGCCTCGAAATCATGAAAGATTCCACCTCCCAGTTCAATGGCACAGTGATCAAGACTATTGGTGACGAAGTGATGTCCACGTTCCCGACGGTCGATGAAGCAATGGGCGCTGCAACGCAAATGCAAACCGGCATCAGTACGTCGGAGCAGGACGAGGACGGCGTACCTGTTTCGATCCGCATCGGTTGTCATTACGGGCCGGTCGTGCAGGAGCAAAACGATATTTTCGGCGCTGCGGTACACACTGCAAATCGCATGACTTCGCAGGCGAAAGCAAAACAAATAATTATTTCCGGATCTACCGTTGAACGCATGGGCCCCGAATGGCGCGCACAAACGCGTCAAATAGACGTTGCGACGGTTCGCGGACGACTGGATGAAGTTGCGCTGTTCGAAGTGCTGTGGCAACCCGACGAAGCGACCAGCATGTTGCCCACCATCGATTGGGAGAGTAAGTCTAAGGGAGCAACCAAGATAACGCTGTCGTTTCGCGACGGCAATGTCGTCGTCAACGATCAGAAGAAGACCATAAATATGGGGCGCGCTGACGACAACGACCTGGTGGTGAAGGGCAATCTCATTTCGCGTATCCATGCGAAAGTCGAGAAGCGGCGCGGCAAATTCATCCTGATTGACCAAAGCACCAATGGCACATTCCTGGAAACTGTCGAGGGCGAGGAAACCTTCGTTCGCCGCGACAGCACGGAATTGACCGGCGAGGGCATCATTGGTCTGGGGCGTGTCGCCAAACCGGGAACGCCGCTGGCGATTCACTACCTCTGCGAGGAATAGGGATTCGCGGCCTTAGCCGCGAATGATTTTTAGCCTGCCTGCTGCAATGCTGCAACTATGCGCTGATGCTCCTGGCGCAGTGCGTCCGGTAATCGATCACCATAACTTTCCAGGTACTCGCCTATCGATTGCATTTCGTTTTTCCACTGATCGATATTGATCGATGTCAGTGACTCCATCGTTGCCGCATCAATGTCCAGGCCGCTGGTATCAATATCAGCACTGTTGGGCAGGTATCCAACTGGCGTCTCACGAGCCTCGACCCGGCCTTCGCAACGATCGATAATCCAGCGAAGAACACGCAGATTTTCACCAAATCCGGGCCACAGGAAATTTCCGTCGTCGTCCTGACGGAACCAGTTGACGTGGAAAATCTTTGGCAAATTGTCTGACTTTTCAGCGAACGATAACCAATGCGCCCAGTAGTCGGCAAAGTTGTAACCACAAAATGGTTTCATTGCCATCGGATCGCGGCGAACGACGCCAACTTCGCCAGTGGCTGCAGCGGTCGTTTCTGAGGCTACGCCGGCACCAACGAGGACACCATGTTTCCAGTCTTTCGCTTCGTATACGAGCGGCGCGAGTTCTTTGCGACGGCCGCCAAAGACCAGTGCAGATATTGGCACGCCGTCCGGCGCTTCGGCCAGTTCGGAATAGGCGGCGTTCTTCGTCGCAGAAACTGTAAAGCGTGAATTTGGGTGGGCGGCGGGTCCATTGCCAGCCGCATACTCACGGCCTTGCCAGTCAACACTCGGAGTGCCAACTTTCTTGTCTTCCCACCACGGATGATTGTCTTCTGTCGTGGCGACATTGGTGAAAATTGTTTCAGAATGGATCATGTCGAACGCATTCTTGTTGGTTTTCACGTTGGTTCCCGGCACGACACCGAAATAACCCGCCTCAGGATTAATCGCGCGGAGCTGGCCGTTGGCGTCAGGATGCAGCCAGGCAATATCGTCGCCGAGTGTCCAGATTTTCCAGCCCTGGTGTGAATCCGGCGGAATCAACATAGCCAGGTTGGTCTTGCCGCAGGCTGACGGAAACGCGCAAGCAATGTAATGAGTTTCGCCCTGTGGATTTTCCACGCCGACGATGAGCATATGCTCCGCAAGCCAGCCTTCCTGGCGCGCCTGGAAACTGGCTATTCGCAGTGCGTGACATTTCTTGCCGAGTAAGGCGTTGCCACCGTAACCCGAACCAATGCTCTTAATGCTGAGCTCCTCCGGGAAATGCATGATGAATCTTCGCTCGGGGTCCAGGTCGCCGGTTGAATGCAGGCCCTTGACGAACGTGCCTTCTTTTTCGATGCGAGCCAGTGCCGGAGCGCCCATTCGTGTCATGAGACGCATGTTCACGACAACGTAGGGGCTGTCGGTAATTTCGACACCAAGTCGCGCATACGGTGAGTCGATCGGGCCCATGCAGTAGGGGATGACATACAGGGTGCGACCCTGCATGGCGCCTTCAAATAGCGCATCGATCTTTGCATGCCCTTTGGCAGGTTGCATCCAGTGATTGTTTGGTCCCGCGTCCTGCTCATTATCGGTACATACGAAGGTGAGGTGTTCCACTCTCGCGACGTCCGACGGATCGGAGCGGTGCAGATAGCAGTCCGGATAATTTTCCTGGTCCAGAGGCAGCAAGTCGCCGGATTCGGTCATTTGTCGAATAAGTTGTTTGTTCTCGGCATCGCCGCCATCACACCAGTGGATGTTGTCTGGCTGTGTTTGCTGTGCGACGGCATCTACCCATTCCTGAAGGGCCGATAGCTTAGTAGTCATATTGAATCTCTGGAAATAATTGGAATATCAACGCGGTTCTTGTTTGTGTGGCCGCGATCCGGGTCCGGAATTATACATTGGCCGACGGAAACTGCATCAGTAGCATGCGTCTGGTCGCGTGTGCGTGCTATGTTTTTGATATCTAAATAGTTTTGGACTATAAAAAGATGACTTCGGGTGTGACATAAACAGTGCCCCGGGAAATCTTTGTTTCGCCTCAATTAGAATGAATGCAATCAGTCCACGGCGCGGTATAGTGCCGCAGTGCACGATCTCAGCGAATTTTTTGGCCCTGACAGCCCCCTAAAAAAACATCTCCCCGGATTTCAGCCACGGGCGGGTCAGTCGTGGATGGCTGAGGCTGTTGCTGACGCCATTGACGGCTGCAGCCACCTGGTCGTCGAAGCAGGGACCGGCACAGGTAAAACATTCGCATACTTGTTGCCCGCACTCATGAGCGGTCGCAAAACCATCATTTCAACAGGAACGAAAGCGCTGCAGGATCAGCTTTATCATCGCGATTTGCCCTTAATTGGCAAAGTGGTCGGCCGACCCGTGTCGACCGCTCTGTTAAAAGGCCGGGCAAACTATCTGTGTCTTCAAAGACTGGATACAACGGCCGATCAGGCGTCCTCTACGGGGAACCGCGCTGACCTGCGCGCCGTAAATGAATGGCGACACCGCACCCAGACCGGTGACCGGGCGGAGCTGACGGAAGTTGCAGAAGACTCGACAGTCTGGCCGCTGGTGACATCGACTGCCGACAACTGCCTCGGATCACAATGTCCGCTTTATAAGAAATGCCACGTTGTGAAGGCGCGTCGTGCAGCGCAAGAGGCTGATCTCGTCGTCGTGAACCATCATTTGCTGCTTGCGGATCTCGCGATGAAGGAGGAGGGTTTCGTAGAATTTTTGCCAGGTGCGGAAGCGATAATTCTCGATGAAGCACACCAGATTCCTGATCTTGCCGCGCAGTTCTTCGGCGTATCAGTAGGCAGCCGTGAGGTGGAACGATTGACCACCGAATTGCGTGTTGCAACTCTGCCGCTTGGCCAGACGGAAGTGCAGCGACAATTGGACAACGTGCAGACTGCATTACGCGTGCTGCGCGCTGATGCGCCGCGACAGGAAGGTCGCCACGAAATGTCTGCCATACACGCGGAGCTACGCGAGCCGTTGGCAGACCTTGGGAACTCACTACGGACATTGCTGGAAAATGTCAGCCAATTGACTGACGGTTCTGTTGAGCTCGAGAAATTATACGAGCAGTTGCTCTCTGTCGTGGAAAAGTTGTCGCACCTGACAGACGACGATTCATGGGACGGTCTGCGCTGGTTGGAGGTTAATGCCAGGAGTATACGGCTTAACCTGACACCACTGGACGTTGCAGACACATTGCGAAGCCTGTTTGGCGGTGGCCTGCAATCCTGGATATTCACATCTGCCACGCTCGCAATTGGCGAAGATTTCAGCCACTTCACGGAGCGCATGGGAATTACAACGGCGTCAACACTCACATTTCCAAGTCCCTATGCATTGGCTGAGCACGGTCTAATTTGGCTACCGCAAGGATTGCCGCAGCCATCCGATAAAAATCACACGGCGGAGATGCTCGATCAGGTAATGCCACTTCTGCATGCAACCAGTGGTGGGATGTTTTGCCTGTTCACAAGTCACCGCGCTCTAAACACAGCCAAAAAATGGATTAGCACAAGAAAGAAACGTCTCAATGGTCGGCCGCTGCTGGTGCAGGGTGATGCGCCGCGTGACGATTTGTTGCGCCGATTCAGAGAATACGGCAATGCGGTTCTACTCGGCACTGGCAGTTTCTGGGAGGGCGTCGATGTTCGCGGTCCTGCTTTGACCATAGTTGCGATCGACAAACTGCCGTTTGCCTCGCCCGCGGATCCGCTCATGATGGCCAGGCTCGAATTTATCAGGCGACAGGGTGGCAACGGATTCTCCGGGCACCAGTTGCCGCTTGCCGCGCTTGCGCTGAAACAGGGTGCTGGCAGGCTGCTGCGGGACGAAAAAGATTTCGGTGTCGTGGTGTTGTGTGATCCGAGGATCACCAGCAAGAGCTATGGAAAGGTATTCCTGAAATGCCTTGCGCCCATGCGCAGCACGGAGGATGCAAAAACCGTAAAGCGGTTTCTGGATGATCACGAGGCCAGCCTCGATTCTGCCGATGTAGCCAGGAGCACTGCGTGAAGTTTCTTGCCATTGAGACGTCCTCGAATGCCTGCTCCGTTGCCGTGCAAAATGGCGACGACATAATCGAGAACCACGTCATCAAACCACGGGAACACACAAAAATCCTGCTGCCGATGATTCGCCAGTCGCTAGGTGAGGCCGCCCTTGAGCCGACAGATCTTGACGCAGTCATTCTGGGAAATGGCCCGGGCTCGTTTATCGGCATGCGGATCGGGGCATCCGTGGCTCAGGGAATTTGTTACGGCGCCGGTCTGAAAATTGTACCGATTTCATCTTTGGCTGCAGTCGCGGCAGAGGTGATGCACAAGGAAGGCGCTGAATCCGTCGTCGTCGCCCAGGACGCGAGAATGGGGGAAATTTATGTCGGCCGTTTTATGCAGGAAGGTGACGGACTACCGTGCCTAGTGGGCGAAGAAGAAATTTGCGCAGTTGGCACGATCGTCGACATTGCTTCAGGCAGCACCGCAGCAGGGCACGCGTGGCAGAAATATGACGAGCTCGTTGTTGGAAACGAATCTTCAATAGCAAGTGTTTCTGCATTTTCGCTGCCGCGCGCGTCGTACCTGCTGAGTAGCGGCAAGGCCCGGTATGAATGCGGTGGGGCGATACTTCCGGAAGCGTTGATACCAGCCTATCTGCGCACGAAAGTGGCGGAGGTACCGCGGGACATGAGGTAGGTCGGACGACACTGGCACCGGGTCCACTGGTCGCCGGAATCAGTCAATATATGCGAATTCTTCGTCACGGAACTGTAATAATAGGTTGCTCTAATGCGGGATGGCCCAGTCATATGACGGGCATATTTCAATGAAACTTTCCGGCTGACGAAAGCTGATTCCAGGCAATTCCGACAGTGACTACCAACAAAATTCTTATCGTTGAAGACGAGCGCTCAATACGCGAAATGATCGCCTTTCATTTGTCCCGGGCAGGTTTCGATGTGCTGGAGGCAGAAGATTGTCGGACGGCTCGCCGGATCATTGCGGATGACCGACCGGATTTGGTTTTGGTTGACTGGATGCTTCCTGACATGAGCGGCCTTGAGTTGACCCGGATGCTAAAGCGCAGTGAAGAACACGACGATCTCGCCATAATCATGCTAACGGCGCGAGCTGACGAGCACGACAAAGTTTCCGGACTGGAAGGCGGTGCCGACGATTACATAACGAAGCCATTTTCCCCACGTGAACTCATTGCGCGCATACAGGCAGTATTGAGAAGGGCGGGATCCACCGAGGTGGCGACGATAAACATAGGCGATCTGCAACTTGACCCGGCGGGACACCGTGTCAGTGTCGCCGGCAAGGCCATTCGCCTCGGACCCACCGAGTACCGAATGCTCAAATTCCTGATGACACACGCGGAGCGCGTTTACACCCGTACCCAACTGCTCGACAGGGTTTGGGGTGCAAACGTCTACGTAGAGGAACGAACGGTTGACGTTCATGTCCGGCGGCTGCGGAAAGCCCTTTCATTGTCTGGCGCAGATAAATATATTCAAACGGTGCGAGGCGCCGGATATCGCTTTTCAACACAGGTGAGTTGATGTCAATCCGTGTGACCAAGTTAAAGCCAGGTCGGCCGGAATGATTCCTGCGATTGGACGAAAGCTTGTGCTTGGCTTGCTGGTTTTCCTTGCGAGCGGCGCTTTGATTGGCTGGTTCTACGGCCGGGCGGATTTTGGTTTGCTTGTCGCCGCATTGGTCGCGCTGATTTGGCAGGTGCGGCAGGTACTCGTTTTTGAAGCGGCGACACGAAGCAATAACTTCGACCGGCTCATCTATGGAGAGGGCATCTGGTCGCAGTTCTCATCCCGTTTCATGCATGTTCGTGACCGTAGCAAAATGCACAAGAAGCGCTATCGACGCCTATTGAAAGAAATACGAAATTCGACCAATGCAATGCCGGACGGCGGCATAATCCTAAACTCCGAATTTGAGATTGTTCTGTGCAATAAAGCGGCGCAGAAATTGGTTGGGTTCAGGCCTAAACAGGATCGTGGCCAGCGCGTCGACAACATATTCAGAAACCCGGCATTCGCGAAGTACTTACGATCCGATAATTTCGTCGAGGCCATTGAGGTTCCGTCACCCATACATGATCAACACTGGCTGTGGTGCAGGATCGTTCCCTCCGGAGCCGACCAGCGACTGCTATTGATTCGCGATATAACTGAGATTCGACAACTAACTCAAATGCGTCGAGATTTTGTTGCCAACGCATCACATGAATTGCGGTCGCCATTAACGGTCTTTAGCGGCTATCTGGATACAATTGCAGACGATGCTGACATGCCGGAGCACTGGCGAAAGCCGCTTGAGCAAATGCGTAGCCAGGCCAACCGGATGAACCATCTGGTTGTCGAGCTGCTTGAATTGTCCAGGCTGGAGGGATCCGGCGCCGCAACCCATGACTATTTGATCGATGTTGGCGGCTTGCTCGCTGCTGCAAAAATGTCCATCGCCGGACGGGATGATGCACCGATTATCGAACTGGACGTTGCGACCCGGAGCCTGTTGCGTGGCAATTCCACGGAAATTGAATCGGTAATCAGCAATCTGCTATCGAACGCGGTTCGTCATT
>JBLHLN010000094.1:0-8067 GCA_047620565.1 Woeseiaceae bacterium | reverse complement strand
GATTACGATCGTCGGGCTGGACGTCACCCAGGAAACAATTGCGACCAGCGAGTTTTTTGACGAGCTGCGTAGTAATGCGGGAGAGGCAGGTCAGTTGATCTGCGAGATGATTCGCTGTTACCTGGATTTTCATGAGCGTATTACCGGCAAATACGAATGTCCTGTTCATGATTCGAGCGCAGTGGCTCTCCTGATTGAGCCAAACCTGTTTGATACGCGAAACGGCGTTGTCAGGGTCGTGACGGAGGGAATTGCGATGGGACAGACAATACTTGCACCGGTCGATGCAACTTATGAGAGTACGGAATGGCGAAACATACCTACCGTGAATGTCTGCACCGGTGTCAGGTCGGCAGAGTTACTAAATCTCTACGCGGAAACGCTAAGTATCGCGGGTGATTAACTTGAGGCGTTCTTCGAGATAACTGCCTGATGTGTAGCTGTCCGACAACCTGACTTCAAAGCGAGGCGTCAGGAAAAACGGAATCGAAATTCGGGATTCGTTAGCGATATCGCCACCGGGATTCAGCACCTGGTGGGTTGTCGACGGGTAATATCCACTCGTCAATTCCCGCAGCATGTCACCGCTGTTAACAACCAGTTCTCCGGGAACGCTGGCGACATCAATCCACATACCATCATTATCCATGACTTGTAAGCCGGGCTGTTCGGCAACCGGGAGGATAGTGATCATGTTGATATCTTCGTGCGCAGCGGCACGAACGGCGTTCGGTTTTTCATCGCCGCTCAAAGGCGGGTAATGCAGGATTCTCAGAAGGCTTGCGTCACTGCACAACATGTTCGGTAAAGGTTCGACAAAATCGGCGCTGATTTCGGCGGGCGTAAATTGCTGGATCCATCCCAGCAGGTGAGCGCCCAGCTCAAACGTCGTTTTTCGGTAGCGCAGTATGTCACCAGCAAGCTGCGGCGGATTATTCCCGTTCGGGATCAGGTGGAAGAATTCCTTGAGATCCCTTTCTGTATGACCAACCGCGGTTTCCGAAACGTGTTGCGGATGATATCCCTGCTGTGTGCCATCGTAGTTATCGGGATCAAAGTGATAATCGTTTTTTTCATCACTGTTGAAGAAATCACGCCAACCCCGGTAAAGCGTATCCAGAAGTTGTTTCGGCACCGGGTGGCTCCTTAATACAGCGAAACCGGTCTCATGCAGTGAGCGAACAAATTCGGCGCCGGCGTCAGGCCGGGTGAAGTCAATCGTCTGTACGTCCATGCTCATGTCGTTCGTTTATAGTATTTCTGTGCGGCAACAAATAGCAGTACCGTCATGATCGCATAACATCCGGTCCCGAACTGCAACACGAAATGATTGTCGGTCGCAACGACGATTTGACTCGTGATCCACGGACTGACTGCCGTACCGACTGTCGCACCAAGAAGCAGGCTGGACACCAGTCGTGCTGTCGGAACCCGCACTAGCTGCGTTGCAAAAGATAACGTTATTTTCAGCAAACCCAAATTTGCAAAGCCCCAAATTGTCGCGAGAATTAGCAGGATCTGCATATCGCCATAAAACCACAGCGGTATGGAAAACAGCGTCGTAGTGATGCTGGAAATCATGACCAGCTTGCGAACGCCGATTTTCATAACCCACCAGGCGACGAATATTTGCGCGGCAAACATTCCCATCCAAAACTGTCCAATCAGTTGTCCCGATTCTTCCCGGGCGGCGCCAAGCGCCGATTCGGCGTAGTTCGGAATCCATAAAAGAATGGACCACTGGCCGAGCGTGTAAAGGAAAAGCGCAGCCAGGCATAGCCAAACGCCAGGCGACCACGGTACGGATTGGGTTTCCGGCTGTGGATTCTCGTTGTCGGTAGCTGGCAGCACAGAAACCGCGCTGAGCACGATGATAGCTACGGTGACCAGGGCAACGAACTGATACACACCCGACCAGTGAAATTCTCTGGCAAGCAGGAAAACAGCTAGCCAGGAGCAAAAGATACCCGCAATGCTGAAACAACCATCCGTAATGACGAGCATCGAGGCGCGTTGCTTGGTTTCATAAGTTTTGGAAATAGTCAGTGCAGCGCCCGGTAAGCCAATGCCTGAACAAACACCGACAAGGCCAAGGACAATACCGACCAGGGCCAGATTGTCTACATACAGCAGGGAAACAAGGCTTGCAGCAATCAGGCCATAAACCAGCATCATTAAATTTCGCAGACGGATCCAGTCGAATACAACCAGGGCGAGAATCGCACCAACGAGTATGCCCATTGTCAGCCAGCTAAACCGGGCGGTAATGTCTTCCACCGTATGGCCGAAGTGTTCCGCTATAGGTGCGGATAAGATGCCCATTGGCGACAACATGCCGGACATTGCGAAATAGGCCAGGAAACTGAGCAGCGTTATTCTGTGTTTGTTAGTCAACCGGAATCCTGTTCGTGACCGGTCAGCCGCCGCGGCGCGATACCATTCGCTGAATTCAGACACAAAAAAGGCCCGGCTACAAGCCGGGCCTTTTTTAGCGTCCAGAAAAACTACGCTATCAGGCGTTGGAGCGCTCATTCTTCATTGCAACAATGCCTTTGCCAATAAAGAAAACTCCAAGCGCATCAAAGAAAATACTGACTGGATCGAAATCACCAAGGAAAACTGATCCACCCATTACCAGGCCTATACCGATGATTACGGCGCCCCAAAATATGTCCTGCATATCGTCACCTCCGTGGTGGGTTCTGCCGTCAAATAATCTTATTAAACGCTGTTAATCGATAGGGCGGCTATCACGGAATAGTGAATACCAAAGACACTCCATGCATCCCGGTCATTTTTTGTGACTGGATTCACACCAAAATATTCATGTTTTAGGGTTATGTTCAGTCGGTTTTGTGTCAGCAGCGAATGCGATCGTTGCAGGGATCGTACATCGGTTTTAGGGATGCCCTGGCCGGAATCCGTTCGCCAGCCACCTCGATTTCTATTTTTCCCTGCAGCGCTTCTGCGGCTGGTGATCCGGGATTGGTGCTAACGTAACCCAGACCAATGCAGCTGCCGAGACTATGCCCATAGGCGCCGGAGGTTATGTGGCCGACCAGTTCGTTGTCTCTCCAGACTGGCTCATTGTGATAAAGCAGCGGCTCCGGATCATCCAGTCTGAATTGCAACAGGCGTCTCGAGACGCCGGCCTCTTTTTGCCGCAGTAATGCATCACGACCAATAAAACCCTGCGGTTTATCAAATTTGACGGCGAAGCCGAGGCCGGCTTCCAGCGGTGAATCCTCGTCGGTGATGTCGTGACTCCAGTGTCGGTAAGCCTTCTCTATGCGCAGTGAATTCAGGGCGTGGTAACCGGCGTGAACGAGGCCAAAGTTATCTCCCGCGGCGCGAATTTCGTCGTACACGCCAGCTACAAATTCCGTTGGAATGTAGAGCTCCCAACCCAGTTCGCCAACAAAAGTGATCCTGGAGGCTCGCACGATTGCATAACCGAGTTCTATTTCACGACTGGTCGCGAAGGGAAACGTTTCGTTGTCGAGATCATCAGGCGTGAGTGATTGTAATAAGTCGCGGGAGTTCGGCCCCATGATCGAAATAACGCCCATTCCTGACGTAACATTTGTCAGTACGCAATGCGCATTGTCCGGTATGTGCTGTTTCAGCCAATAGAAATCGCGCGTCTCGGTTTCGGCAGCCGTGACAATCAGGAAAGCACACTCTGACAATCGTGTAACAGTGAGGTCGGCCTCTATACCGCCATCATCATTAAGCCATTGCGTGTAAACGATGCGACCAGAGGACACATCAACATCGTTTGCACACACGTTGTTTAAGACGCGTAGCGCATCACGGCCCTCGAGCCTGAATTTCGCAAACGATGACTGGTCAAACAACCCAGCTTTTTCCCTGACTGCTTTGTGTTCCGCGGCGGAATGATCAAACCAGTTTTGTCGCCAGTAACTGTATTCATATTGCGGCTCTACCCCATTCGGGGCGTACCAGTTCGGTCGTTCCCAGCCAAATGCCTCTCCGTGACAAGCGCCAGCTGCCTTCAGACGGTCAAACAGTGCGGATTTGCGTACGCCTCGTGATGTTTCATATTGCCGGTATGGCCAGTGTGTTGCGTACAGCAGTCCCAGGCTTTCGCCGACGCGCTCGCGAAGATATTTGCGATTACCCTGGAACGGCATATTCCGGCGTACATCCACTTCCCACAGATCGACCGGTGGCTTGTCGTCGCGCATCCATTCGGCGAGCACTTTGCCAATGCCGCCCGCGGACTGCAGGCCAATGGAGTTCAGACCTGCAGCAACGTAGCAGTTTCGAAGTTCCGGTGCCTGACCGATGTGGTAGCGCACATCCGGTGTAAAGCTTTCCGGTCCGCAGAAAAATTTCTGGATGCCGGCATCCTGTAGCGCTGGTAAACGCTCCATCGCATCTTCCAGCACCGGCTGAAAGTGCTCGAAATCTCCGGCAATTTCATCGAAGCAAAAATCGTCCGCGATGCCATCTTGTCCCCACGGTCGCGCTGATGGTTCAAACGCGCCGACAAGAAGTTTGCCTGCGTCGTATTTGTAGTATGTGCAGGCATCGTAGTCGCGTAGTACTGGCAGGTCAGGGTGTAACCCGGCAACGGACTCAAATAAGACGTAGTAATGCTCGCAGGCATGCAATGGAATATTGACGCCAACGGTTGCGGCCAGGTCGCGCGACCACATGCCGCCACAAATGACGACATAGTTTGCTTCTATATCGCCACCTGGTGTTTTGACGCCGGTGACCCGCGTTCCGTCATGCAAAATTTGCGTGACTTTGCTGTCCTGAAAAATGCTGGCGCCCCGATTTCGTGCGCCTTTTGCCAGCGCCTGGGTAATATCAACGGCATTCGCGTAGCCATCCGACGGGATATGAATGCCACCGACGAGGTCGTCTGTACGAATGAGCGGATAGTGCTTGCCAATATCCGCAGCGCTGATGACATTAACTTCCAGATCGAAAACTTTGGCCATTGAGGCGCTGCGTTTCAATTCCTCAAATCGTTCCGCATTGTTCGCGATAGAGATGGAACCGCACTGGCGATAGCCGGTTGCCTGCCCGGTTTCAGCTTCAAGACCACGGTAAAGTTCGCTGGTATAGCGCGCAAGCTTGGTCATGTTAATAGACGTTCGTAACTGCCCTACAAGACCTGCGGCATGCCAGGTGGTACCACTGGTCAGCTGCTGCCGCTCAAGAAGAATGATATCCGACCAGCCGATGTCCGCAAGATGGTATGCCAGCGAGCAACCAATTACGCCACCACCGATGATGATGACATTCGCCTTTTGTGGAAGATCGGCCATAGGAATCAGGCTCTCAGTCTTTCGTTTTTCGGGTCATAGGCAGGCGCCTGCAAGACCCGGGCCGAGCGCTTGTCCCCAAGCAGGCCAATCAGCATTTCTGTTCCGGCCGCTGCGAAATCCGGGCTAACATAGCCAAATCCCAGGCTCTTGCCTACGCTATGGCCGAAACCGCCGGAAGTTGTGACGCCAACACATTCGTCAGCTAAAAAAATCGGCTCGCCGCCGCGCACATCCGAGTCCGACGATTCGACCTCAAAATACACAAGCTGCATAACTCGCTCGCTGTCCATCTGCTGAATCGTCGCCTCGCGGCCGGTGAAACTTTCTTTGTCCAGTTTTATGAAGCGCTCCATGTCTGCTTCCAGCATTGTCACTTCATTGGTGAGCTCGGCGCCCCAGCCGCGATAGGCTTTTTCAATTCTCAGACTGTTAACGGCGTATAGTCCGAAATTGGCGATGCCGAAATCGCTTCCGGCATTCCAGATAGCGTCATATAATTTTTCGAGGTCGTTGATGTCGGGGTGCAATTCCCATCCCAGCTCCCCAACGTAGTTCACTCGCAGTGCCCTGACGTCTACACCGGCAACGCTTATTTCCTTCCCGGTAAGCCAGCGAAATTCTTCATTGCCGAGATCGGTCTCGGTTAGTTTGCTGAGGAGCTCGCGAGATTGTGGTCCGGCGACGACCAGTACGCCGCGTGAGTCTGTTACATTTTCGATGTCGACTTGCTCATCGTCCTTGCGACCCTGCAAGAGGTGGTCAAGATCGCGTAACTCCGCGCCGGCGGCTGACAACAGGTAGTAGCGATTTTCACCCAGGCGAGTAACGGTCACCTCGCCGCCAATACGGCCGTTTTCAGACAAAATGTGCGCCAGTGTTATCCCGCTATCCTTTACCGGCATGCGATTCGCACAGAGCCGATTCAAAAATTGTTCCGCGTCTGCTCCGCTGACGTCATACTTCGCAAATCCGGACAGGTCGAGAATGCCAACGCGTTCCCGCACGGCGAGACACTCATTACGAACAATGTCGAAAACATTGTTGTGTCGAAAACTCAGAGCCTCTTCACGACCGTCCGTGGAAAACCATTTCGGCCTTTCCCAACCAAACGTTTCCGTGTAGACGCAACCTAGTTTCAGGAGTTTTTCGTACAGCGGGCTGACGCGATTTCGACGGGCTGCGGGCAACTCCTCGCCAGGCAATGCAGTGAAATACGTGCGGCCGTAGTCCTGAAAGCCCTTTTCTTTCATATAGTTATCGTTGGCATAACCGCCAAAGCGTCGCGGATCGAAGCCGGTCATATTGATTTCGGAGTCGCCATGCACCATCCACTGGGCAAGATACTTGCCGCAGCCAGCGCCTTGCGCGATGCCGAAGGATGAGCCACAGCACAGCCAGAAATTTTTCAGACCTGCGGCAGGCCCCAGCATCGGCGGGCCGTCTGCGGAATGTGGAATCGCGCCATTCACCACACGTTTGATGCCGGCTTCTTCCAGGACCGGCATGCGCAGCATTGCCGATTCCAGCCACGGCATCAGGCGTTCGAGATCCTCCGGGAAGAGTTCACTATCGGAGTCCCATGCTGGATGACCCCGGGGTGCCCAGGCCTCGGCCAGACCGTGTGATTCATAGATGCCAATCAGACCCGATTTCTGTTCCTGACGAATGTAGGCAGATGCACGTGGATCGCGGATGACAGGAATTTCCTCTTCCCGCTCGACAAACTCCTGCACCGGACCGGTAACGATGTAATGATGCTCCATGTTGCAAATCGGTAAATCAGAACCGACCATTTTTGATACTTCGCGGGCGAAACAGCCGGCTGCGTTCACAACCGTTTCTGCGATTACATTTCCTTTTTCCGTTTCGACTTCCCATTCGCCTGACGGCAATGCACGGATATCAATGACACGATTATGACGGACGATTTCCGCGCCCATGTTAATGGCGCCCCGCGCCATTGCATTGGTCAATCCGGACGGGTCGGCATGTCCATCGTCAAGCGTCCAGGCGCCAGCCAATACGTCCGTTGTGTCGCAAAAGGGATTGAGTTTCCTGATTTCATCGGGACCGATAATTTGCATTCGAAAACCGACGCTGTCGGCGATGCCCTGCATATACTGAAACCAGTCCAGGTCGTCCTTGCTGGTTGCCAGCCGGATTCCTCCCGACGCATGCCAGCTAACATACTGACCGGTCAGTTCTTCAAGTTGCGGATAAAGACTGTTGCTGTAGGCGTGAATTTTCGCCAGGTTGTAGTTGCCAACCAGGCTTGGGCATTGTCCGGCTGCATGCCAGGTTGAACCGGAAGTCAGTTCACCTTTTTCGATCAACAACAGGTCGTTGCAGCCTTCCTCGGCCAGGTGGTAGAGCAGACCGACGCCCATAATGCCGCCGCCAACAATGACAGTCTGTGCGCTTGTCCTGATAGCTGCTACTCCAGATTGCTGAAGCGCAATTATTCACTATCCCGCGCCGCTTGTTACAAAAAGTTTCCCCTGGCGAAACATTTGTGTCTGAAAATGATCAATTGTTGTGCAAAAATTCCGTGAATCCCGCGATGTAGCTGTCCCAGCCACTGTCGTGTGAATCGAAGCTTTCCTGAATTGTGAGACCCTTATGCAGCAAATCTACTCGCGTTCCTGCAGGTGTCGCAGAGAATGTGACATCGATTTCCGAAACATCGCCGTCCCCGTTCCATTCCCAGGTATAGCGAATATGCTGTTCTGCTTCGACAATCAGAAACTCGCCCTCATTCTTGCCG
>JBLHLN010000093.1:0-8127 GCA_047620565.1 Woeseiaceae bacterium | reverse complement strand
GACTTTAGTCGCGAATGGGTCGAACTACGCTCAAACTCCGAGTCCGAACTCTGACTCCTGAAAATCGTTCTTTTTGACACTCGAGTCGATCGCCTGCACGGTTTCCAGCAAGGCGAACATCTTATCGAGCGGCCAGGCGTTTGGACCGTCGCTCAGTGCCGTTTCAGGATCGGGATGAGTTTCCATAAACAGGCCGGAGACCCCCGCCGCAGTCGCGGCCCTCGCCAGGACCGGAATAAATTCTCTCTGTCCCCCTGACGAGTCGCCTTTGCCGCCGGGCAATTGCACGGAATGCGTGGCATCAAACACAACCGGGCAGCCTGTACCGCGCAATATTGGCAAACTGCGCATATCAGAGACCAGGTTGTTGTAACCAAACGAGAAGCCGCGCTCACACACCATGATCTGTTCATTGCCAGTTGACCTGGCCTTATCGACGACGTTTTGCATCTCCCAGGGAGACAAAAACTGGCCCTTTTTGATATTGACCGGTAACCCGGTGCCGGCTACTTTTAAAATGTAATTCGTTTGACGGCATAGAAATGCTGGTGTCTGCAGGACGTCAACCACGTCCGCAACTTCATCCATCGGCGTGTCTTCATGAACGTCTGTCAGTACCGGCAAGCCCAGCTGACTTTTGACCTCCGAGAGTATCCGCAAGCCCTCCTCCATGCCCGGTCCGCGAAAGCCGTCGCGCGAACTGCGATTCGCCTTGTCGAATGAAGACTTGTAGATCAACGGAATGCCAAGCTCTGATGTGATTTCCTTTAAGGCTCCGGCCGTATCAATCGTCATTGCCTCACTTTCGACGACGCAAGTTCCGGCAATAAGGAAAAACGGCTGATCAAAACCAACTTCAAAACCACAAAGATTCATGCTTCGGCTACTTTCGGCAGGTCACCACTGCGAAACTGGCGCGCAGCGCCCACAAAACTGGTGAACAACGGGTGGCCGTCGCGCGGATTGGACGTAAATTCCGGATGGAACTGGCTGGCAATGAACCACGGGTGGTCGGGTATTTCGATCATTTCAACCAGGTCATCTACTGAAAGGCCGCTGAAACGCATGCCCGCCTCCTCGAGGCGCTCGCGATAATGATTATTAACTTCGTAGCGATGCCGGTGCCTTTCAAAAATCTCTGCTTTTCCATAGGCGGAGGCCGCCAGGGACCCATCCGTCAAAGCAATCTTTTGCGCGCCAAGGCGCATTGTGCCGCCCATATCGGATGCTTCGTCGCGTTGCTCCCGCTCGCCTGCACTGGTTTCCCACTCTGTGATCAGGGCGACAACCGGATGTTCGGTGCCACGTTCGAATTCTGTGCTGTGAGCGCCGGTAAGGCCCGCCAGGTCGCGCGCAGCTTCAATTACCGCGAGTTGCATTCCCAGGCAAATACCAAGATAAGGCACATTATTTTCCCGGGCGAAACGCACCGCTTTAATCTTGCCCTCGATGCCACGATCGCCGAAACCGCCGGGCACGACGATGCCATCCATATCCCGGAGACAATCGACACCGTTTTGCTCAATATCCTGGCTTTCAAAATAATGAATGTTCACACGGGTACGTGTGTGAATGCCTCCGTGTAACAACGCTTCACTCAAAGAAATATAGGCGTCACGCAAATCAACATACTTGCCAACCAAGGCAATACTGACCTCTGCCTCCGGATTTTGCTTCGCGTCTACCAGCGCATTCCATTCGCTCAAATCGGCCGGCGGCAGGTCCAGGCGCAACTGCTCGGAAACAATGTCTCCCAACCCCTGTTTGTGCATCATTTCCGGAATCTTGTAGAGATCGTCTACGTCGAATGCCGAGATAACAGCTTTTTCAGGCACGTTGGTGAACAGGGCAATTTTGCGCCGCTGTTCGTTGGGCAGCACCTTCTCAGACCTGCAAACCAGGATATCCGGCTGAATACCTATTGAGCGCAGTTCTTTGACAGAGTGCTGTGTCGGCTTGGTCTTGATTTCAGCGGATGTCGCAATGTACGGAACCAGCGTCAGGTGTACGTAAACCACCCGGTCGTGCCCGAGCTCGACACCCATCTGTCGAATCGCCTCAAGAAACGGCAATGACTCAATGTCGCCAACTGTGCCGCCAATTTCAACCAGGCAGATATCTGCGTCACCGGCACCACGTTTGACGCTTTGCTTGATTTCATCCGTGATGTGCGGAATGACCTGTACCGTGGCACCGAGATAATCTCCGCGGCGTTCTTTGCCAATCACACTTTCGTAAATGCGGCCGGTCGTAAAATTGCTGTTTCGGCCGGTTGTCGTGCGGACAAATCGCTCATAGTGGCCCAGGTCAAGATCGGCTTCTGTCCCGTCTTCGGTGACAAATACTTCACCGTGCTGGAAAGGGCTCATGGTCCCCGGATCCACGTTAATGTACGGGTCCAGCTTGATCATGCTGATAGAAAGGCCGCGCGACTCCAGAATTGCGCCGAGACATGCCGACGTGATCCCTTTGCCCAGTGATGACACTACGCCGCCCGTTATGAATACATACGATGTCATTAGCATTTCCAGTGCCGGGAAATATAAAGGGTCAGAATAAAAACACGCTTTTGCCGCCTTCAGACGCGCAAATGTGCTTTTAATCTAACCTGGTAGAAGCCCTTTTTGATGCCGTTCAGGCTTCGAATCTATGACCCGTCGTTTGATTAAAGACGGTGTTGAAAGTTAACAGAACAGTGCATTCATAACAATGAAGTTTGGTTTTGACGTATACACTATCGGAGTGCCGGGCGATTGTGCCAGTGAACGTCATGACCCTCCTGCGCAAGACAGTCATCAGCCACCCAGAGGTCGGCAACTGCAACAAGTCGATCCTCTGCATACAGTAACGGCAGCCGGTCGCGCATCCACGGCAGGACCCCATCCTGTTGCAGCAGCTTTTTCAGCTTGTGTGTCAGTTCATGCCCCTGCAGCCGGATTTCCTCACCGCCGATACGGTAGCGCAACTGCAAGCCATTTCTGGCTAGTTCAGGATCGATGCCGTTCGTTGTTGATGGCATCAGCTGCAATGCGCCCATGCCGCGACCAAGCTCGAGCATTTTGCCATTGGGCAGCAAACACTCATTCATATTCTGCTCTGCAACCGGTAATTCCTGTAATACAAAGAGTTTGTCGCGATATCGCCGCAACTCTGCACCGTTCCAGGACACCAGCGGCTGTGCGTCCTCGCGCGCGGGAAGCAATTCGTGTACGGCCTGGTAGAGGCGACTGGCAGGCGGCGATGGCAGGCCGCAGATTTGCACGGCTCGACGAAGAACATTTCGTTGCCGCGGCAAGGTCAGTGATACAAGTTCTGAAACTGACAGGCGTGCCGGACTCTCATGGCATTGCAAGTCAATATCGGCAAGTTCGTTCAGTAACAGGCTCGCCTCCCCGGCGAGTTCCGCACTTTGCCGAAACCTCGCCGAAACGGCGGGCCACCGGGATGCCAGAACAGGCAGGACTTTCCTGCGAAGAAAATTGCGGTCAAATCGAGTATCCGTGTTGGACGGGTCTTCAATCCAGGCAAGGTCATGTTGCCTGGCATAGGCCGCAATATCTGCGGCGGAAAAACCGAGCAAAGGTCGCAACAGCATGCCAGCAGAGAATTCCCGTTTTGCACCGATTCCAGCAATGCCGGCAAGCCCGCTGCCGCGCAACAGATTTAGCAGCAGCGTTTCAGCCTGATCATCCTCGTGGTGTGCGCTGAGCAGACAATCGCCTGCCTTTGTCTTGCTGCCAAGTGCTGCGTAGCGTGCTTCACGAGCGGCAGCCTCCAACCCGCTACCAGCGTCTTCTGCAACTGCTACGTTGAGGGATTCATATTCAACGTCAAACTCACCCGCAATGCGCCGACAGTGCGCATCCCACTGAGACGAATCAGCGTGCATGCCGTGATTGACGTGCAAAGCAATGACTTTCTGTGACATTTGAGCGCGACATGCAGACAGGGCATGCAGGAGAACCGTTGAATCCATTCCGCCACTAAAAGCGACCAGCCAGCGTAGTGGCTCAGCACCACTGGTGAGGGCTTGCAATCTTGAAATCAGGATTCCGCTTTCGATTTTCATCGTCAGGTCCGAAAGACAAACGGACAACGCTGCTTACTACGCTTCTTTATATTGCCCAAATCCGGCGATACGTTGCTGGCGTTGCTCCAGTAGCTGATCGACGTTGAGCTGATCAATATCGTGAAGTTGCTTCAGCAATGCATTCCTGATTACTTCAGACATGGCCCCGGCATCGCGGTGTGCAGCGCCCAGAGGTTCTGGCAAAACCTCGTCGACCAGGCCAAATTGATTGAGACTGTCTGCAGTAATCTTCATCGCCTCTGCCGCGTCCTCCGCCTTCTCCGCACTTTTCCAAAGAATCGAAGCGCAACCTTCGGGAGAAATTACCGCGTAGACGCTATATTGCAACATCAACAAGCGATCACCTACACCGATTGCCAATGCGCCGCCCGACCCACCTTCGCCAATCACCACGCAAATGATCGGCGTACGCAGTTTCGCCATCAGAAAAAGACTATATGCAATTGCTTCGCTTTGACCACGTTCTTCGGCGCCGACGCCTGGGTATGCTCCCGGGGTGTCAATAAAAGTGACAATCGGCATTGAAAACTTTTGCGCCATTTTCATAAGGCGCTGTGCTTTTCGATATCCTTCCGGCTTCGGCATACCGTAATTTCTGCGCACACGTTCTTTCGTGTCACGACCTTTTTGGTGACCAATAAACATGATTGCACGACCGTCCAGGCGACCGATTCCGCCAACGATGGCCGGATCGTCTGCGTACATGCGATCGCCATGCAACTCCTGAAAATCCGGCGCGATGCGACTCAGATAATCAAGCGTGTACGGACGCATGGGATGTCTCGCAACCTGTGCGATCTGCCATGCACTTAATTTCGAAAAAATATTGCGCGTCAAAGTTTCGCTTTTAGACTTGAGCCGCGACACTTCTTCGTTGATATTGATTTCGGAGTCATCGCCGACAAATCGCAATTCGTCGATCTTCGCCTCAAGTTCGGCGATTGGCTGTTCGAAATCCAGAAATTTCAGGTCCATAACGTCAGATAATTAACCTAGATGAAATCGCCATAGCCTCCTCGCGGAGGCAATGGCGTATCGGTAACTCTACATCATTTCCCGGCCAGGTGCGTAGAGCAGGCGAACATTGTTCTGGCCCAGCAATTCAGACAATTTGTCGCGTAGCTCACGGCTCGGACGTACTGTCCATTCGGGCCCCAGCGTCAAGCGTGCCGCGGCATCATGACCAATATATTGCACAGCAACATCACAACTACCTTCCCGATAAGGCAACAATACGTCGTGCAATCGATTCAGCAATTGCGGTCCCTGGCCATTCGGTGCCACGCTTAGAATCATGCTCCTGGCCTTCATCTCGATAACGCGATCGATATGCAGTACGTTCTTCGCATTTACCTGCCAGCCGCCAACGAAATCGTCGTAACGCAACGAACCGTTAACGACCACGATTTCGTCCTTGCTTAGCAAGTGGCGAAACTCCTGGAACGCCTCGCTGAACAAACTCACCTCAAGGCGACCGCTGTCATCATCAAGGACTACTGTTACCCGGTTGCCGCGTTTGCGTACATCCATGATAAGGCCGGCGACCGTGATCTCGCGGCGCGCCTGCGCATAGTTGCGTTCGCCGCTGCCAGTTTGCGGAGCCGGCTCCGATGCGATATCACTAAGTTTGCCGTCGACAAGAAAGCCGGCATCAGCCCGAACGGCGTCGAATGGATGTCCAGTCAGGTACAGTCCAAGCGCTTCTTTCTCATTCCCAAGCAGCTCATTATCGCTCCACTCGCCTAGTGCTGGTTGTTCGTCCTGTGCGTGCTCCGTATCCGCTTCCGCGAGACCAAACATATCGTTTTGACCTGCGGCCTTCGCCCGCGCAACCTGGTCTGCACTCTTTACTGCCTCTGGCAATGAATTCATCAGACCACGGCGTGATGTACCGAAGACGTCCATTGCGCCGGACTTGATCATTGCTTCCAGCGCGCGACGATTGATTTTGTCGAGATCGACGCGTCGACAAAATTCATTTAAACCAGAGAAAGGTCCATTCTCCTCCCGTTCCGCGATGAGCGCTTCTACTGCGCCGTGACCCACTCCCTTGATCGCACCAAGCCCGTAAAGAATGGAGCTATCATCCGCAGCCGTGAACGGATAGGACGACTCGTTGACGCTGGGCGGAAGTATTTGCAACGCTGACTTGCGGCAGTCATCTTTCATCATGACCAGGCGATCGGTGTTGTCGAGATCAGCGCTCATGCCAGCGGCCATGAATGCAGCCGGATAATGCGCTTTCAAATAGGCAGTCTGGTAGGAAAGTAATGCGTATGCAGCCGAATGTGATTTGTTGAATCCGTAGCCGGCAAACTTTTCCATCAAATCGAAAATTCGCGTCGCGGTAAAATCTGCGACGCCGCGCTCTTTCGCGCCGCGCAGGAATACTTCCCGCTGCTTCGCCATTTCTTCAGGTTTTTTCTTGCCCATTGCTCGCCGCAACAAGTCTGCGCCGCCCAGCGTATAGCCAGCCAGCACTTGTGCAATCTGCATGACCTGTTCCTGGTAAAGAATGACACCATAGGTCGGTTCGAGAACCGTTTTCAGATCGGGATGCAGGTAATCGATATCTGCTTTATTAACGTCATGTTTGCGCGTGACGAAATCGTCAACCATGCCGGACTGCAAGGGGCCTGGTCGAAACAGGGCCACCAGAGCGACCAGGTCATCGAAATGGTCGGGTTGCAGTCGTTTAACAAGATCACTCATGCCGCGGGACTCGAGCTGAAAAACCGCCCTTGTCTTACATTGCTGCAGCAGCCGGAATGTTTTTGCATCGTCCATCGGAATCGTGCGGATATCGAGGTTTCGATCCTGATTCTGCTGATTAATGGTCTGCACTGCCCAATCGATAATCGTGAGAGTTTTCAAGCCAAGAAAATCAAATTTGACCAGGCCGGCGGCCTCGACATCGTCCTTGTCAAGTTGTGTGACAACGTTGACGCCACCTTCCTCACAGTATAGCGGCGTGAAATCGGTCAGTTTCTCCGGCGCAATAACAACACCGCCGGCATGCTTGCCTGCATTTCGCGCTAGTCCTTCAAGAGACTTCGCAAGATCAATAATCGCCCTGACTTCCTCGTCGTCACGATACATGCGCGCCAGCTCTTCCTCCTGATCAAGCGCTTTGTCGAGGGTAATACCGACTTCGAAAGGGACTTGTTTGGCAATTCGATCGACGAAACCGTAAGGCTGACTGAGGACCCGACCCGCGTCGCGAATCACTGCCTTCGCCGCCATCGTGCCATACGTGATGATTTGCGAAACGCGATCCCTGCCATAGCGCTCCGCGACGTAGTCAATGACGCGGTCACGACCTTCCATGCAAAAGTCGATATCGAAATCGGGCATCGACACCCTCTCCGGATTCAGGAATCGCTCAAACAGAAGATCGTGCTCAAGTGGATCCAGATCCGTAATACCGAGCACGTAAGCGACGAGTGATCCTGCGCCAGAGCCACGACCGGGTCCAACCGGTATTTGATGTTCCTTTGCCCAACGAATGAAATCTGCAACGATCAGGAAGTATCCTGAGAACCCCATATCGCAGATTACCGTCAGTTCATCCTTAAGCCTGACCTGGTAGGGTGCGGCAATCCTGTTGCTATTGGTTTCGCCATCCTGAGACTGGCCCGCAAGCTTCTGTAGCAGGCTTTGCAAGCCGCGTTCGGATTCGGCACGCAGGTAACCGTCTGCCGTCTGGCCTTCCGGTACGGGAAAGGTCGGCAAGAATGTTTCACCAAAATTCAGGTCGAGATTGCAGCGGCGCGCAATTTCAATGGTGTTGTCAATCGCTTCCGGTACATCATGGAAAAGCGCAACCATTTCTTCCGCGCTCTTGAGATACTGGTGTTCTGAGTAAATCTTCGGCCTGTCGGCATCGGCCAACGTGCGTCCCTGGTTGATGCAAACTCTCGCTTCGTGTGCATTAAAATCTTCTGCATTGAGAAAGCGAACGTCGTTGGTCGCCACAACCGGCACGGAATTTTCTGCTGCGATCAATAGTGATTTCTGCAGCACTTCCTCTTCGCCGC
>JBLHLN010000092.1:0-8236 GCA_047620565.1 Woeseiaceae bacterium | reverse complement strand
GCTTTAGTCGCCCTGAACAGTGGCATGTCGATACCGCAATTTTTCATCGCCCTCGCACTCGTGAACGCGCTTGCGGCGATCTATATCTATACTTTACTTCCAGAATTCCTCATGCGCTTCCTCGCATGGTTGATAATTAATATTCTGTACCTGATTCGCGTCACGGATATAGAGAAAATACCGCAGGAAGGCCCGGCTGTACTGGTATGCAACCACGTCAGCTTCATAGATGCGTTGATAATAGCCGGTTCTGTGCATCGACCCGTCAGATTTGTCATGTACTACAAGATCTTTCAGATTCGCCTGCTCAATTTTATTTTTCGAACGGCCAAAGCAATTCCAATCGCTTCTGCAAAAGAAGACGCGGCTCTTCTCGATGCTGCGTTTGACAAGATTGATGCCGAACTTGAGGAAGGCAACATCGTTTGTATTTTTCCCGAAGGAGGAATAACTGCGGACGGTGAAATTCAGCCGTTTCGGCCAGGCATTGAAAAAATTCTTGCTCGACGGAAGGTTCCGGTCATACCAATCGGACTGGGTGGATTATGGGGGTCCTGGTTCAGTCGCCACCCGAGCGGCAGACTTCGACGCATCCCCGGCAAACTTTTCGCCCGCATCAACGTGAGGGTGGGCGATGCGGTTTCAGCGGGTGACGCCACCGCAGACAACCTGGAATTGCTGGTCAGAACCCTTCGCGGACAAAACCGCTGAGCGCCGGTCCTCTCAACTTCTCTGTCCACTCGGCAACCAGACCGGTACGATTGCCAAACAAAGTCGGTCCCGAGCTGTAACTAAATCGAAGTTCCGCGAGTTCTGCAAAGCCGGTATCTGTGGTTAGTATCAGAATCCTGTCTCCGGTCAGATCACTGATATGACCGTCGCCAGGCGCTGATTCAATTCGCGAGTCGAAAACCATGCCTGAGCCACCGACCGAGCGCGGCGCACGCAACGCGTCCGTCCAAATTAGTCCCCCGGGCGATACCAGTGTCCGATGCACCCAGCGTGCCGTCTTGAAAATTACCCGCGACTCGCTGGGACTGAATGCAATGTCGGTGACGATATCCGGCAGTACAAGATTCGATGCGCCGAATCCGCCGTCAGCCGGATCAAGGAGTTTTGCCCTGTTCTGATCGTCGACGATTACAACCAGCTGCCGCTCAGGCGAGACGGCAATTTGCCTGATCGCACCTTCACCTTGCCAGACATTTCTGAGATGCCAGTTGCCTGTTCGATCTGAGTACATGTTTTGCAGCACTCCGCTTTCGGCGCCCAGATAGATTTGCTCATCCTTCGCGAAAGCGAGCGCTGTATGCAGATCACCAAGCGCTATGTCGGCGCGCAATTCGCCATTGTCCGTATTCAGAATTATGACGCGTCGCCCGGACAACACCGCAAGCTGCAGTCCGGACGGTGAAAACGCCATTTGATCGATCGTGCTTACCGACGCGCCGCCATAAAACGGTCGCGGCAGGCCACTGTTGGAATCCCAGATCCTGATGCTGCCATCTGCACCTGCACTGGCGACCAGCGTTGCATCATTGTTAAAGACCATGTCGACGACTGCCGCACGGTGACCGAGGAAGCTGATGTCTTCTCCGTCGCCGTCAATCTTGCTGCTACCATCCTGCACTTGTTGAATATGCACGTGCCCGGAACTGTCGCCAACGGCGATCCATTCTCCGCCGGGCGCCAGGGCATTCACGAGATCACCGGACTCCTGCCACACCTGGTGGTCAGGAACGCCACCGGCGATTTCGGCTTCACCAGCATTGGCCGTGATTGCGGGTACTTCCCAGAATCTGGAAATGCCATCGGCAGCCGCGGTGATGACGAAATCTTCATTCGCGCTAAACGCCAGTAACTCATCAGCGCCGGCTGCCAGACCGGAGTCCAGAAGGGGTCCGGACGGCGTGCCGTCCGCGCTGCGATAGGTTTGAAATCCCTCGCGATGATTGCCGGCCAGAAATCTGTCGCCTGATGCCGAAAACGCGATGTGCCACTCATTTCTGCTCCACTGCTGCAAGACCGGCGCCTCAGCCCGATCAACACGCCAAAGAGAAACGCCCTGCTCGCCGTGCACGGCGGCCAGGGATTCTCCGTGTGCAGAAAGCACAATCTCACTGGGTTGCGTCAGGAGATCGAGTTGCGAAAGCAACTCGCCCGTGCGCAAATTCCAAATTCGTACAGCGCGATCATAATCGGAGACAGCCAGGTGATTCGCCCCGGAATCGATAGAAACGAGCGCCGGGGCACCGGCGATATCGAGTTTCGCTACGACGGCACCGCTTGCCAATGACCAGAGTTCAAACTCGGTATTGATGTCTCCGCGACCCGGCACCAGCAGGTGCAGGCCGTCTGCGCTCAAAATCGCTTCGGCACCAGCGGCACCCACCGCCAGGGCGACATGACGTCGCCCGTCCGCCGTGCGCCACAAATTCACTGAGTCCTGTGTGACTGTCACCAGGTATTCGGCATTCGCGCTCACGCCAAGGACTTTCTCGCTGGCCGGCACCGCAATCGTTCGCGCCGCTTCAGCGAATCTAAGATCCCAAAGTCTCGCACTGTCACTTTGCAGCGCTCTGGCTATGGCGTAACGGCCGTCAGAGCTGAACCAGAGATTTTCCGAGGCGCGCTCAACCGGATCGGGAACATCAAGTCCGCGATCAAAGTTCTCGACGACCACTTGAGAATTCAGACTCAATTGCCAATTTAGCAAATGTCCGATTACGCCGGTCGCTTCATCGCGCAAACTCAGGCTCCAGGTTCCGTTTAGTTGTTCGCCGATTAAAGGCGCAAGCAATGATCTGCTGACACGAATTTCTTCATTCGCTGCCGAAAATGCTTCGTCGAATACGAATTCGGCCGTTCTGCCGGACGGGGCGATTAGTTTTACCCGAATATCGTCGAGTCGCGAGTGACTGACATTGATAGTCAGGCCTACGCGATCAGCAACAGCATCACGATCAACAATTACGCGCCGGACCAATGGTGATACTTCCAGCGCGGACATCGTCCAGGGTTCACGCATCTGCAATCCCTGCTCGCCAGTTGACCATTGAGTTATCTCAGCGCCACGATGAAAAGACAGCTGCATGTTTTCCTGATCGAGCACGACACCATCCGCCAGTTGTGCAGGAACGGTCCCGAACAGCTGTGCAAAGTCATTGCCAACCAGTGATGCGGCTCGGCGCCTCCTTTCCGGGGTCGCCAAAACCAATGCTTCGACAGAGGCGAGTAGCGCATCGTCACGATTTTCAGAAAGCAATGCACGATTCACCTGCCGATCCCAAAATTCTGCACGCAGATTTTCGGCGAATTGTGCGTCGCCCGGTAGCTGCGCTGCGTAACGCACAATTTCCTGGATAGTATTGCGTTCCGTTGCCTCGCGCGCCCGATTTTCGAGGACCAATCGGTACACTCTGTCCGCGGACTCCGCGTGGCCCGGAAATGAACGCAAATTGACGTAAGCATCAGCCACCACGGCAAGATCATTCGTTGTGGTAGACATCATGCGCATATAGGGTTTTGGCAAAAGTTGCGTATACGCGAAGGGAATCGCGACAAGCGCCAACAAGAGAACTACTGCAATCGCTGGCCCGCGCCAGTGCATGGGCAGGTTTTCGTTGGCCCAACGCGCAGTGAATACCTTTTCGTAGATACGGTTTCGGACTTGCAGTTTGTTGTTGTCATCAACAACAACAAGGCCGATGGCGCGTAAACGGCGGTGCAGTTTAGACTCGGCATCGTACGCAATGGAAATTCCCTTGCGAATCTGTCCGTACAGGGTAAGGAGCGCTTCCTGACTCTTGCGATGACTGAGTACTACCCTGTTTATGTGGCTCATGTGTGGTTCGCTGGAAATCGCGGCCCGACCCGCCAGCTGATGCAATGCCAGCCGGTCAACACAATCCGGAATATTGTCAATACTTTGTTCACGCGCGACCGATCGCGCAAGTTTCTGACTAAGATAAGGTTGCCCACCGGTCCAGAAGAAAATCCTATCCAGCGCAAGCTCCGAATTTGTCGGTGACAAATTCAGTTCAGCAGCAAAAACGTTGAGATCATCTCTTGTGAAGTCACTGAGGTGAATCTCCTGGGCAATTTGAAAAGGCGAGAGATAAGGGTCCGCGACAAGACTTTGCGCATCGCACTCGCCGACCATCACAAATACGAGCCGGGAAAATTCCGGTTCTGTGTTACGAGCATTGTGCGCTGCACGAATACTGGCCAGCAGGTGTTCTTCAAACGGCAGATCCGCTATGTACTGAACTTCGTCAACAAAGACCACAATTTGATCGGCAATGTTTTGCAGAACGACTTCAACATAGAATTCGACCAATCGCTGTCGGTGACTGAGAAATGCCTTGTCCTGCCACCACGCCTGCAGATCAGTTTTCAACCTGAGCTGGCGCAACAAGCGATAGGCGATACTGTAGTACCAGCGCCCGGCGTCGGTACCGCCGTCACGCTCGCCAATTTGCTCAAGATCCAGAACGGCGACTTTGACGCCATTGTTTTGCAGGCGTGCAGAGGTCGCCGCGATTAGACTGGATTTTCCGGTGCGGTCGGGCGCAATTACATGTGCGTAGTGGCCGGTAACGACGGTTTCGAACAGAAGTTGATCAGCAGGGCGCCGCACATAACCCGGGCGCACCGCGTGCAACGGTGCCCCAACGTTGAAAAACTCGCCTGTAGCACTACCGACTACAGCCGACTTGTTGTCTGATTTCTCCGCCATAAATAATGTACGAATCGCCGCCTGGGTTATTCTGTATAACTATGGTGGCCTTGATTACCTCTCAGAACCCGGCCTGACTCCATTCAAAGCGTGAGCGAGAGATTTTGCAAGCACCTGAGCCCAAGTTATTGAAAAAAGACATATTCGGCGGCACATATCTCGTCCCGGGTGACGCTGGCGCGACAATCCGTCGTGATGCGAGTGAGGCCGCTTTTGCCGTGCGCTGGGTGGCGCGCTGGCTCCTTTCCAGGGAAGCGCGCGCTTTGGCGGTTCTGGATGGCATCGAGGGCGTCCCGGAACTTCTTCACGTCGGTCGCGAATCGCTGCTACGTAGCTACATAGACGGTGCTGCGATGCATCGTGGCAAACCGGACCGCAGTGAATATTTTCGTGCCGCGTCGGCATTGCTGCGCAAGCTTCATCGCAGAGGCGTGGTGCACAACGATCTCGCCAAAGAACCGAATTTGCTGGTGATGACCGACGGCAATCCGGCGATAATCGATTATCAATTGTCATGGGCCGCGCGGCGGCGCGGCCGGCTGTTTCGCATTCTTGCACGCGAGGATATTCGACATCTTCTCAAGCACAAGCGCACGTACTGCCCCGCGCAATTAACGAAGCGGGAAAAGCAGATCCTTGAAAACCCATCAGTGCTGTCACGAATTTTCATGTCAACCGTGAAACCTGTGTACCTGTTTGTTACACGCCGGATTCTGGGCTGGAGAGATCGCGAGGGAGCTGGCGACAGATTTTAGGGGCCGCGGTTGGATCACAATGGATTGCCAGTTATGATGCCCGCGAACTTTTGCTGCAATGAGTCCAAAGAGACATGGTGAATTTTTGCCACCAACACAACCTGGTTCAACCGGAGAAAGCCGGTGAAACAAGAAAGTTTGGTATTCGCGTCACGCTGCCGGCCGGGGACACATTTGCGCGCATCCTCGGTGAGGACTGGGAGCGCATTCACTGGTTTGCCAGCGAAGAAGAGCGCGACAACAGTTTCGATAGCATGGCCGAGCGGCATGGTTATTATCGTACGACCGATAATCCTACGCAGGTCCTCGAGAAAATCGTCCGCTAGCAGCGGCAGGCGTCAGAGTCGCCTGGGATTACCCAGAAACAGGTAAAAATTGCTTTCTCCGTGCTCAGCGAACCCCGCGGCCAGAAATAATAATCCGAAATAGGTATCAATACCGGCAAAAATGCTGCCGTTGATCAGCATCGAATCGAAAGCCATTTCCGAGCGGGTCTGCCAGACGTTGCCCGCTTCGAGCGAGCCACCAAGATAAAGTGGTGTATCGAAAAGGCCGCCAATGGAGTCCCCAACAACGCGGTAGTACATGAGTCGCAACAAGCCTGCGTGCGGACCGCTGATCGCCCCGCTTTCGAGACCGGACAATCTGAGAAATCCGCCTAGTTGGAAGAAATTCTGTACCAGATCGTCCGACTCCACTGTCGTTGCGAATTCTGCCCCTGCTTGTATCGTGTTCTTGCCCCACGACCACGCTTTCTCGAACGTTGTGTCGAGCGTGTCGAATCTACTGTCGGCGCCAAATCCTGGGCGCGATGCGATCCACTCAACAATCATTCTCGTGCCGTCGTGCGGGATTTGCGCATCGTCCAGTGTGTCAACACTGAATCGCGCGAAACCGCCACCCGTCTCATAGTCGAAGTTCTCCAGGGTCGGAGCGCCGACTTTAACCCGCGCATCTCCGACGCCACGGAAAACGCCAATACGTATCTCGCCCCACCGTCCGAGTTCCCGACCGACATCAAGGCCCAGGGACCCCTCGCTGATTCGATAACGCGCAACATTGTCGTCTTCGACAAAGGCGTTCAGATTTCTCTGCTCAAGATCGATGTGTGGAGCGACAAAATATCTCGAATCGAAACTTAGCGGCTGATAAAACTCCGACTTGAGATATGGTTCAGTCCCAAGCTGCAGGTCGTTACGCCATTCCGCACCGAGAGGATTAAGGCCGGTCATGGTCAGGCGGGTAGCAAAATTAAATACGGTCGAGCCATCGAAATCGTCCTCGATTCCCAATCCGAATTGCATAAAATTAGGACCCCAGCTTTTCGGCCGAGCCTCAAAATCTATATGGGTTTCTTCATTCCGGGTGGTTAGTTTGTAGCTGACCTGCTCGTAAGTATCCAGACCATAGAGTCGCTCAGCGTCCGCCGCCAGCACTTGCGGATCGACGGTGTCGCCTGCTTCCGTCTTGATCCTTGACTCGAGCACGCGGGGAGACAGGGTGCCATCATCACTGACAATCACCGCGTCGATCGTTTCACGCGAGTACGGCTTACCTGCCCTGGACGCAAGAAACTGTCGATAGTCGTCCTCAGTAAGCGAAAACTCCGCCAACAATGGCGATTTCGCGGAGGTTGCTTCAACCCCAGGTTCGATTGCCTCAGCGATTTGTTCGAAATTCGTCGAACCAAACCCGCCAAGTTCAGGACGAATTAATATGTCCTGAGGACAGAGTTGATCCAGGCGTCGCAACGTCTCCTTGCGAATCAGAATTGTCAGCATCTGTTCCGTGATCGCGAGGGCAGACTGCAATTGTTCCGGTTCGTAGAGCGGAAATTCAACATCTACGGCGATAATGACATCGACGCCCATTTCGCGCGCGACGTCGACCGGGACGTTGCCAACCAGTCCGCCATCAACAAGCGTATGTCCTTCAAATTCCACCGGCGCAAAAACGCCCGGCGCAGACATGCTGGCCCGAATGGCGACCGCGAGATCACCTTGCTGCATGACAATTTCATCGCCCGTAGCTATGTCAGAAGCGACAGCGCGAAACTTTATTGGCAGGTCATCGAAATGTTTGACATCAGACACCGGTAGCAGCTGTTCCCGCAAGATCAACTGCAACTTCTGACCCTGGATCAAGCCCTTTGGCAGCTTGAGTCCGTCCTTGTCAACGCCCATCTCGAACTGAATCGGAAAAGCGGCATCGTCCTGTTTGCGGCGAAACGACTTGCGTTGCCGTTTCGAGTCGTCACGGAACGCGTCGGCCCAATCCAGCGTATGGACGAGTTCTTCAAGCTCGTCCGGCGTCATGCCGGAAGCGTACAAGCCGCCGACAATAGCGCCCATGCTGGTTCCCGCAATGGCATGGATGGGCACTCGCATTCGCTCAAGCTCCTGCAACACGCCAATGTGTGCTGCACCACGAGCGCCGCCGCCGCCCAGCACCAGGCCAATTCGCGGATTCGGATTTGACAACGGATCGGGGCAGTTTGCAGCGCCGGATGTCTCCTGTGCCAAAAGTGAACCGGCTGCGCAAATACAACAAAGGAGCAACGAGATTCGAAAAACTGGCGTTTTCATAGGCAACTCTTTCAGTTTCGGTGACTCAAAGCTGAGACAATTATAATATTGGCAATTGACCCATAAAGGGCCAGCTACGACTTAAAATCAAGGCGAGAAAAAATGGCGGATCCAAAATGCCCTGCATGTGACACAAGTGGGGTCGAAAAAATCGATTC
>JBLHLN010000091.1:0-8296 GCA_047620565.1 Woeseiaceae bacterium | reverse complement strand
CTGGTGTTTGCAAATGGCAGAACGGCAATCGAATTCGGATTGATCTCCGGCAAAAGTCGGTCCGATTCAACCAGTGCGCGCGTATTTGTCACTTCGCCAAACAGTCCCGAAATGACAATGACGACAACAACTGATAACGCGCCGAGGATGGCGATGTCGTTTTTGCTGACTGACAGATCGGGACCAGCGTTGCTCGATACAGTGCGTACGATCCGACCGCTGCGGATGTCATAGCGCCAACTGAGGAACACTGCGATGGGCAAACCGATGGCTACGCCGATCCACACGTAGCGAATTGCGGTATCTGGAATCCCGAATGCGGGGAAGGCAGCAAGAGCGATCTGAACGAAAACCCAGGCGCCGACGATATAAAGCCCGGCAAGGCGGAACACCCGGCGTCGCCGGGCTTCCCTAAATACATCAGTAACGCTGAATGATGCCATGACCAGGTACCCGGCCCACTAAATAGTTAGACTAATATTTGCCAATTCACCAGTAATAGACGTTTTTTCAAGTTATCGTGAAGTACTCGCCAATGTCTGCTTTGGGTCATTAGCGGACACTCAGTAAGCTTCAAATACTATCACCTGAGTGGCTGCTTCTGGGGAGAAGCGGACACTCGCCACTGCGACTATTGGGGGATGCCAGTGGCTGCTTTCGGCCAATAACAGTCATCAATTGACAGCCTACATCAGGGCATCGACATACTCGACGAACTGTCTGGATAGCAACGGCCTGCCTCCCTGCCATTGGCGCTTACTTAGCTCCCAATACTGTGAAGTACCATTCAGCGCCCGCAAAATGCCGTTCTTATAACCGTCCCACTCTTGCTCTGATAGGACGCCGTATTGATAAAGGTAGTAAACACGCTCGTAGTGTCGCCATCGCTGCGCATGATAATGAGTCAACTGTCCCGATTCCAAGTCGGTTAATTCTTCATCACGTAAGGCTTTGTGCCGTGCCACAGCAAGAATGCTGGGGTCCAATAGATTGCTCATGAAGTCAATATGGCCTTGACTTGCGGAATCACGAGCTGTAATTCGCGTTGCCAAGTTGCCTTGCCTCATCTCAATTGCCAGAAAGATAATTCCTGCAACCACTCCAATGTTTGCCAGCAAGGTTACCCAACGATTAAACCTGTCGAAGTCCATACTAACCACCTAAGTTTGTGCTATTAAGTTCGGAATCTTACGATCGGCGATGTCCGCTTTGGGTCAAAAGCAGCCACTCAAATCAGATTGAATATTATCACTTGAGTGGCTGGTATTGGGGTAAAGCAGCCACTCGCCACTGGAGGCTACGAGCGGCTGGTATCGGCCAGAAGCAGCCTCTCGGCGGTAGTGCCCTGAACTATTGAAGCTGATCGGTTAACCAAGTGGCGATACGGCCATGATCAAGTGGCGGCGCGTGGCTGTCGGACGCAATTTCTACAACCTCAAGTTCTAGCCCCGCAGCGCGAACGACTTCGGCCATAATCGGCAATTGCTTGGGGGTCACGTTGGGGTCGCCATCTCCATGAATCAGCATAAACGCGGCGTCGTCCGGCGTTACGTGTGTCACCGTGCTCGCTTCGGCGTAGATGCCCTCGCGCTTATAGACTGTATATGTCTCGTCCATTGGTGCCCTTTCCCCAAGAAACTGAACCGTAAACGCCCAAAGAAGTGCTGTATTGACAGTGAGATCATGCGGTGATGCGATTGTTACTACAGCCTGCACACGTGAGCTTTCGTGTTCTTCCGGGTATTTGCTTTCCTGCAGATTCGGGTCATCGTCCAGCACGCCGGCCATTGCCGCTAGGTGACCACCTGACGAGTGCCCAACGGCTCCAATAGGCATAGGCTCGATGTTAAACGTCTTTGCGTTGTGTCGAATAAAGCGGACTGCGCGCCTTACATCGTCAACCGGCGCGGGAAAGCGGTGTTCAGGTGCCATTCTCGTATTCAAGACGAATAGGGTGAAACCTGCGCCTACAAGTGAGTCCCGAAGACCGTTGATATACGCATCACCGTTCTTGAGTTGATAACTCGTGTAGCCACGTTCACGTCCATCCCAACCACTTCCCGGAATTAGAACTATTCCACGTCGCAGTGGATCTGACGGGTGATAAATATCCATCGCAAGTGACAGACCTGACATCACACCATAAACGACATCTGATTCGATGCGCGTGTCTGCTTGAGAGAGACTAGCGACCAAAAAACTGAAGAGAACACCGATCATTGCCATTCGTTTGACTGCTTGGCGCATTCTGTTTCTCCCGACTTTGCACGTATGCCGCTGAGACCGACCGCGTGGTCGACGTCCGCTTTGGGTCAAAAGCAGCCGCTCAAAACAGGCTAAATACTAGCACCTGAGTGTCCGGTATTGGGGTAAAGCGGACACTCGCCATTCACCAGCTGAGTGGCTGCTTTCGGCCAGAAGCGGCCCCTCGCTCAATGCCGATCTCGCGTATTACTTTGCCGATTGATCCAATGACGAAAGATTTCGATTTACCGATTCCGCAAATGCCAGGCGACCCGCAATTTGGGATCCGCTAAGGAACGTCCGATACTTCTCTGATTTCAACTCATCTTCCTTCCATATTTGCCGGGCACCCGGATTCTCGAAAAGGAATACGGAAAAGTCTGCGACTAATGAATCGGCAATCTCATCTTCACCCAACCGACGTAATCGCACGATTTCGAAGAAGGCAGTATCGACATAGGTCTGGACCAAGTATCTGAATACCACGGAGTCATTTTCATCCAGTTTCTGACCTGTATTTCCTCTTACCCATACCTCCGAGTTCTCTACAATAGCGATATTTCTCTCGATCTTGTTCGAAGCATTTGCGAGGTTTCCATCACTCATCGCAATACTTTGACTTTGCCGCATTTGGAGTCCAACAAATACCAATGACGCAACAATTGCGGCTATTCCGAACAGCTCAGCGGTGCTTTTCCAGTCACTCGATTTCATCCAATACTCTCCACGAGAGGCTGCTATAGTTTTTTGAGTCAGGAAGAAAGAAATGTCCGCTTTGGGTCAAAAGCAGCCTCTCAGAACAGATTGGATATTAGCATCTGAGTGGCTGGTATTGGGGTAAAGCAGCCACTCGCCACTCAACCCCAGTGGCTGCTTTCGGGGATAAAGCGGACATCAGGTTCGACATGACATTGCTTGCTCGGGCCAAGCGGCTCTTTCTTAAGTGTTACTGCGATATCGGACGTGTGACGCTTCTCGGTGCCTTTGGCTTACTGTTTAACCGCACACTCGCCGTTTGTGTAGCTGCTGACCAGCGAGTTTTGGCATGCCTTGCATGAGTTTGCAAACGTCTCCTGCGCCGGATCACACGGTGTCGTGACACACTGGACATTTACGGCCCCACACACTGGCTGATAGATCTCAATGCATGCACCAACATCCCTTTGCTCTGGCAAACATTGCGTTACTGCAAGATTTAGAGGCGCACCCAGAGAGAGCAGAAGCCCATCAACCTCGGCCGTTGTGGTGATCAACACATTCGTGCGCCTTTGGATATTTGCGAATACTGTCTTCATGCCCTCTTCCGAGACTACCTCAGCAGCGGAGTGAATCGGACCTTCTTCATCCATAGCAAATGCAAGTTCCCTCTCTATGATCTTGTACTTTCCCAAAAGTGCGTCTGCACCATTAAAATCATTGGGCACTAATCCAGAAAATGCTTGCATGAACATAAATGGCACAAATCCTTCAATGGGCTGGCCAATGCGATCAATAACACCCTCTCGGAGCTTTTCATTAAAGTACTCTTGCACGTCAATGGTGCCGCGGTCGATGACGGCTGAAGTGTCTTGTGCATCGGCATCCGGAGCGGTGAAATACAGATAGTAAGAACCCGCGAGGGCCACGACTAGAATAATGAATGGGACAAGAATTTTTCTCAAAGTCTCTTTAATTCATTCGGATTCGACGCCAGTATACGTGTGTCAATGTCCGCTTTTCTCCATAGCGGACGTTCAGATGGGAGAAATCATCCGATTTTGAGTGGCTGCTTTCGGCCACAAGCGGACGGGAAAGTGGCCTTCTTTCAGCTAATATTGAAGGTGGCCGTGGCAGATCCTTTGCTACCAACGGCTATATGGGATTACCAGTACGATTTGTCCAATGAGGTAATCTACGATGGTCGGTAGGATTTGGCGACTACAAAAGAGGGTTTGGTATGCGTAATGTTTTTGGCACTTCTTTGCAGCTGTACCTCTGCGTCGTGATCGGCAGTGCGTTACCCGTAACATCGTCAGCATATCTGGATAGCTATGTGGAACGTTGGAGCTCCTTTCAGACACAGCTAATCCGCAAGGAAAAATCGTTCCAGGAAGGTGACGCTTTTGATGCGGTGGAATATCCTTACGAGCGAATCGAGTACATTTCAGATGGCATGGCGCTCCAGGCTTTGCTCGATACACGTAACATAGAACTCGCGACACGCAAACCCGCGATCGTTTATCTGCATGGGGGATTTGCGCTGGGTTCTAGGGAGCTGGAATTCACCCAGCCCTTCGCGAATGCCGGTTTTATTGTATTGGCACCCAGTTGGCGGGGGGAGAATGGTAATCCCGGGTACTTTGAGTGTTTCTTCGGTGAGGTGCTTGATGCTAAGGCTGCTATCCGCTGGCTAGCGAACCAGGACTACGTCGACGGCGAACGGATCTATGTATTCGGATGGAGCGTCGGTGGTGGCATCGCATTGAACCTCGCCTTACACGATGATATTCCCGTTAGGCTGAGCGGCAGTAGCGCCGGTCTATATGATCTCGACTTAATCGAGAGTTGGGCTACAGAAGATGATTTCATCAAGTTTCCCTACAACTACCAGGATGAGCGAGAAAATTATTACCGCCTTCCGTTGTACCACCTTCAGGATATGGTGCGGCCACACTACAGCTACATCGCTACAGACGATGACTACGCGCTTTATCGCCAAACCTACGATGAGCTATACCCCGACGACGATACTAGCCTGAGGTTGATTGAGCTACCGGGCAATCACGTCGACAGCGTGCCGCAAGCAGTTCACGAGTTTATTACGCTCATCTCGGACCACCCGTAAACAGAGGGTTTCTACGACCGCTTTGGGTCAAAAGCAGCCAGTCACGAGTTTATCACCTGGACGGCTGGTTTCGGCCAAAAGCGGCCGTTCAGGACAGCGGGCGCGGCATATTATCAGGTCTCGTTTTCTGATTTATCAACGGTCCGCGTCCACTCCGGTGCAAACAGAAAAATAATCGCGAGCAATGATCCAGCGAGCATTACAGACTTACGAAGAATCGTAACCAAGCCCTGATAGGGTGCCGGAAGGTCGCTGCTCATTTCTCTGAGCAGATGAAAATAATATGCTGCCTGATCCGAGGACAGTTGATAGCGAAGGTAGAACATCCCGGCAGCCATTAAATATATGATGGCAAGGGCCGCTCGAAAACTAACTTGAAGCTTCTGACCGGCCGTGTACGTCACAACAACAACAGCGAAAGTGGTCGCCAACCAAAATTGAAAGTTGTCAGCAATCGTATTGCTAATTTCAAGAAGAACAAGATGAATGTCAAGTTCAGTCATAAGACATAACCATAGTTTGGTTGCATAATTGAATCATGTCGCCTACTTGAAGATATGTTCTATCGAACGTCTGCTTTGGGTCAAAAGCAGCCACTCAGTAAGCTCCAAATTCTAGCATCTGAGTGGCTGGTATTGGGGTATACCGGACACTCGCCACTCAGAATATCCGGGGATGTGAGTGGCTGCTTTCGGCCAGAAGCGGCCACTGCGGGTCTAATTCGACGGTCCAGCATTCCAACACATAGCCATTGGATCGGCAGTAATGTTCGCCATACGCACGCATTGTCTGGATTCGACGATTGACGAGATTGTTTATGGTCTAAACTCTAGGAAATAGGCAACATTCCACGTGCACGGCTTACCCGTCCGTAGCGTCCCATGGAGACGACAATGAATAACATTCGAGCGTTTGTGTCTTGCATGCTAGCATCCATATTCGTGATTTTTATTCTAGCAGCGTGCGCGCCCGCTGATGGTCCAGCCTCAACGGAAGCCACAGAAACTACAACATCCGCCGACGCAGCACCGGCGCCTGATTCAGACCTTGTAGAAGTCGTTACCAGGATGGCGGAAGTTGGTTGGGCCACCGGTGCAACGTTCTCACCGGACGGAATGAGTGTCGCATACATATCGAGCAAGACTGGTGCGCCACAAGTCTGGATACATGAAGGGGGCACGTCCGAACCTCAGCAAGTAACTTTTTTCGAAGATCCGGTATCAGGCGTGCAATGGTCGCCTCGAGGTGACGTGTTGGCAGTCTCTGTCGCACCGGGCGGCGGTATGAATACGCAAATCTATCTCGCACCATTATCGAAAGTTGCACCACAACAACTAACTGCTGGCGGCACGGTCAACAACTGGCTAGCAGAATGGAGCGAAGACGGACGCTTCCTGGCGTTCTCCTCGAACGTACGGGGTGCGGGATCCATGGATTGCTACCTGTACGACACGGAAGATAAAGAAGCAAAATTGATCGCGGAAAACGACGGTATCGGTACTATCGCGGCGCTTTCTCCGAGTGGTGAGCGGGCCGTGATCTGGCGAATGGTAAGTCGTGGGAACTCTAATCTTTACCTGCTGGAGATCGCTTCCGGTAGCGAGCAACTATTGACGCCACACGAGGGCGTGGCCGAATCAGACATTGCCCGGTTCGTCGATAATGACACTATTCTGATTTCGACCAATATCGATCGTGAAATGATTGCTTTGGGCCGTATCGACATCGATGCAGAAGGATCTGCGGGATCGATTCGCATCATTGCAGAACGTGACGATGCCGAACTAGGTGGCGTTCAAGTATTCGACGGCGGTGCGCGCGTGGCATTGATGTGGAATGCTTCAGGAAAGAGCGAATTGGCGTTCTTGAGTTTTGAAAACGAAACAATGGTGCCAGGACCGCCACTTCCGGCGGAAATCGCTAGCGGCATTGCCGCATCTGCTGACGGTCAGCAACTCGCAATGACGGTGTCGGGTGCAGCGACACCACAAAATGTCTGGTTATTCCACAAACAAGACAACACATTCAGCCAGGTGTCTGATAGTGCGCATGAAGGAGTTGATCTAGAAACCTTGGTGCGGCCGGAACTCGTCCGTTACGTGGCTCACGACGGGCTCGAACTCTCGGGCTGGTTGTACCGACCGCATAACGTTGATTCGCCAGCACCCATAGTGACCAGCTTTCATGGGGGCCCCGAAGGGCAGGCGCGGCCTTGGTTCAGTTCGATTAATCAGGCACTTCTGGCTCGCGGCATCGGTGTGTTCGTTCCAAACGTTCGCGGTTCGTCCGGGTTTGGCAAGACTTTCGTTAACCTCGACAACGGTGCGCTCAGGTTCAACGGAATCAAAGACATTGAGTCGACTGTCAAATACCTCGTTGATGCGGGCATTGCAGATCCGGAACGAATCGGCATCATGGGCGGATCGTATGGCGGTTACATGGTCATGGCGGGATTGGCTGAATATCCGGAACTTTTCGGTGCCGGTGCTAATCTGTTTGGCGTTGTAAATTTCGAAACGTTCTTTGCAAAGACCGAACCGTGGATGGCCGCGATTTCAACTATCGAATACGGCGACCCTGTTACAGAAAAGGACCTGCTGCGAGATCTCTCACCAATACACAAAGTTGACCAGGTCTCGGCCCCAACGATAGTCTTGCATGGTGCAAATGATACCAACGTGCCGGTCATAGAAGCCGAGCAAGTTGTGGAAAGCCTCAAACAGCGCGAGGTACCAGTCAAGTACGTGTTGTTTCCAGATGAGGGTCATGGCTGGCGAAAGACCGTAAATCGTGTGACGTCCGACGTTGAAATCGTCACGTGGTTCGAAACATACCTGTAGAGCATTTAGAAAACTTCATATCGTTGACTATTGCGACATTTGCCGTGCTGCCACTTGCCCTAACGAGCGATCGGATCATTCTCGGCATGTCCGCTTTGGGTCAATAGCGGCCTCTCAAATCAGACCGGATATTATCACCTGAGTGTCCGGTATTGGGGTATAGCGGACACTCGCCACTCAGAATATCTGGGGATTTCAGTGGCTGCTTTCGGCCAATAGCAGTCACTCAGCGATTGTCTCTTCTGCGAGGCTATCCAATAAATCCAAGAAATCTGCGGAGTGATTCAAAGCGCCGACCGATTCTTTCCACGTTCCGAAAATCGGTAGCCTTACCAACGGCCGGAGGCTGGCAAGACGACCTTGCCACGACTGGGAATCAAGAAATCCG
>JBLHLN010000090.1:0-8316 GCA_047620565.1 Woeseiaceae bacterium | reverse complement strand
ACGGTATTAACTACGATCTCGAGGGGCGAATTGTCATTGCCAATTTTGGCGGACCGGAGGACGGCCGGGGTCCGCTGCAGCGATTCGACCCGCGCTCCGGCGAGGTCGAGACGCTATGCGAAGCCATTAACGGTAGACCGTTGTACGGCTGCAACTATCCGCTGGTAGACAGTGTCGGCAGGATCTGGTGCTCGCAATCAACTTGGGGGCCGGTTGATGATGCATTCAACGGTCTGGATGACGGTCTGATTTTCTGGCTGGCCCCGGATGGCGAGGTGAGCGTCGTAGCCGAAGGGATTCGCTTTGCCAATGGCATAGCCATGGATGCGGATGAGAAGCATCTGTTTGTCTGTCAGACCACGGGCTGTGATGTGTTGCGTTATCCCATCGCAGCAGATGGCAGTCTGGGTGAGGGACAACGTTATGGTCCGAAACTCGGACTTGAAGTGACGGAGGTGCAAGGGCAGCGCCCGCTGCCAGCGGAACTCCGTTCCCAACTCGGCACCACGGACGGCTGCGGTTTCGACGCCAATGGTAACTTGTGGGTAACACTGGTCATGGCGAACAAGATCGTTGCCATAACCCCTGCAGGTGACGTCGTCACGGTGCTGGCTGACCCAGAGGGAAAGCTCATGCGCAACCCAACGAATGTGAGCTGGGGCGGCAGCGACTTACGGGATCTCTATATCGGCAGCATCTCCACAGATTATGTAATTAAGGTTCGATCGCCGGTACCCGGCATGCCAATGGCGTACCAACTTTAAGAGAGGTTCGCGTAACCACTTATGAAACGTTTCTCAGCGTTAATTAATCCCATATACCCACTTTTCATGAGGTAAAGGCGTTAACTTGTCAGTGCCCTTCTGCGGGATGGTTCGAATGCCTCCATCCTCCAGTCCTGGCACTGCGCGCCCGGCAATGCCATACAGCAGGCAAGTCATTGGCTAACAGTTTGCGATAGACACCCAGCTGCACTTGAATTTCCTTTTTATTCTCACGTGAAGATAGCTTGGCATCGGCAGCCTGGTATTCGCCGTTCTCTTCGAGGATAAGAAAGTCTGGATAGCCGATGAGACCATGTGCTTGGTCGACAAGTTGGGGCTGATAAATCACAGCAAAGCGTTGAGCAATTAATCGCTCGGTATCATCGGGTGAAGTTGCGGTATGTACTTCGAGGTTGCTTGCGAGGTTTTCTAAGATGGATTGTTCATGCGCAAGTCCAAGGTGGATGAGCAGTTGTGCGAATTCGTCTTCAACGGGTTCGAGTTCTAAGTCACCATTGTTGTCCAGCCAGACGCGCCGTGCGCACAGTGACCAAGATCTTGCATCGCTGGGTTTGATTAGTGGTTCATTAATAGTCCCGGTCATTAGATGCCTTTCTGCTTTGACTTGCTGCTGAGTGAAATTCACCAGCGATCTTTGTGACCCCGTAGAGCGCGGCTAAGTTTACTTGGCGTCAGCCGAAGCATAAGCTAAATCTATGACACGCTGTCTCTTTCCGGAAAGCGATGCAACAGGGGGGATAGAGGCGTTGGATACCATTCTCAGTAACAAGGCCTGCAAACACAAAGTATTGCCACGATTAAGGAATAAGAATGCATGACGTAATATGCCCGCACTGCGAGAAAGCGTTCAAGATTGACGAAGCTGGGTATGCAGACATTCTGAAACAGGTTCGCGACAGCGAGTTTGATCAACAGCTGCATGAGCGACTTGAACTGGCTGAGAAGGAAAAGAAAAATGCGGTTGAGCTTGCGAAGCACGAAGTTGGTAGCGAAATGCAGAAGACTACGGCTGCCAAGGACGCTGAGATTCAAGCGCTGAAAATGAAACTGGAAGCGGAAGAGGTGGTGCAAAAACTTGCCCTCACCGAGGCCTTAAGCGCCATTGAAAAAGAACGCGATGGGCTGTCAAACGACCTGGAGAAGGCGAAGCAACATAGCGATTCCCTTTTGAAGCTTGCTGAGGAAAAACTTTCTAGGGGTGTGCAAGAAACCGCCGCAAAGAAGGACACTGAGATTCAAGATTTAAAGGCGAAACTCGACGCTAACGACCTTGCGCAGAAGCTAGCAGTCACTGAGGCGGTGTCTGTGGTCGAGAAGGAGCGTGACAAACTTAAGAACAGTCTCACGCAAGCAGAGCTTGAAAAAAAACTCGCTGAAAATTCACTCAAGGATAAATACGAGACACAGATCAAGGATCGCGATGATGCGATTGAGCGCCTCCGAGATATGAAGGTCCGCCTGTCAACGAAAATGGTCGGTGAAACCCTTGAGCAGCACTGCGAGACTGAGTTCAACCGTATTCGATCGACTGCCTTTCCACGAGCCTATTTTGAGAAAGACAACGAAGTAAGTACTGGTAGCAAGGGCGATTACATATTTCGTGACTCGAATGAGGCTGGTACAGAGATTGTTTCGATCATGTTTGAGATGAAAAATGAAAGCGATACTACCGCGACTAAGAAAAAGAATGAGGACTTCCTCAAAGAACTCGATAAGGATCGTCTAGAGAAGGGGTGCGAGTATGCAGTGTTGGTCACCCTGCTCGAGCCGGAGAGTGAACTCTACAACTCAGGGATAGTTGATGTGTTTCATAGGTACCCGAAGATGTATATCGTGCGGCCTCAGTTTTTTATTCCAATCATTACACTTCTGCGCAATGCGGCGATGAAGTCGCTTGAATACAAGACTGAGCTTGCGCTAGTAAAAGCGCAGACCGTTGATATAACGAATTTCGAAAGCGATCTCGACGGTTTCAAAACTGCATTCGCCAAGAACTATGACCTTGCGTCAAGAAAGTTCCAAACTGCGATCGATGAGATTGACAAGTCGATAGATCATCTTCAAAAAACTAAGGACGCATTGCTTGGCACGGATCGCAACCTGCGTCTGGCTAATGACAAGGCACAGGACGTGACTATAAAGAAACTGACTCGGAAAAATCCGACGATGTCAGCCAAATTCGATGAGCTGAATAAGTGACGACTTTCTTCTCGTTTCAGACACGAGCCTAGGTTGAGTTGAATACCTCGATGAACGCCTCCATCAATTTATAGTTTTCATCGAAGTCGCTGGCACCTCTGGGACTCATTTCTGTACAGAACGTCTCCAGGAGCTTCGCACTGAATGTCACCTCCATCACCTTGATGGACTCGGCGTTGGCGAGGTTGTTAACCAATCGGCCGAGTATTTGCGCGGCAACACACTCTGTATCTCCCTCATATAGCGCAATTAATTCGGGTTGAGTCCATACGGAGTCGACTGCTGGATCAATGGAGGCGTACTTTTGTAGGATGAATTTGATGTCCAATGCATCTTTTGGTCGTAGGTCCTTTGTTCTATCCCCCCATGCGATTAGCTTTAGCAGCAAAAAGCCCGGCACAGAAATTACTGGCACGACTAGCTTGGGCGTTTTTCTGATCATGAGTTCTACCGGGTTGTGTAACGCCTCTTGGAAACCAAGTACATTCATTTCAATGTCCTGGTCCGGAGGCCATTGAATATTTCCATTGGTATCAGCGATCGATTCGAACGGCACGATGTCGACGACCATTTGATTATCTGCTCTCAGTCGTTGCGTTTGATTCGTCGTTTCGAAGCCTCGGCTGACTAGGCTCGCAGTTAGTGATTGGTATTCTGTCCAGTCACTAACATCTACCGCAATGTCGACATCATCGGTCGCACGGTGGATAGCCACGCCATAGAAGTGCTGCATGAACATATCTCGAGCTGCCGCGCCTACGATTATGAACGGAATAGAGTGCTTTTCTGCTTCGTGTGCGATCGCTTCGATAACGTCTATCGATGCGTCGTCAAGTTTCCCCGAGATGTCGAGCGATTCTCTCGTCATAGAGCCTCTTTGCTGTTTCTATGTTCCTTACATCATCTGTAGCCATTCGGTCTGTTTATGTGAGTATTGGGTCTACGTAAGGTTCTTTAATTCGGTCCTGCATCCAAAATTTCTCGTACACCTCGACGGTGCCGCGCTCCTCGTTCCGATTCGTCTTTTTAAGGCGTGCGGTCGTAATAAGCGTAGTAATGGCTTCTTTTGGTAGGTAGACCGTTGCGACTTGTGGTTTCAGGTATTTCGTGTAGTGCCTTGCCGCTATCTCGCCACCCCAATAGCCACCTAGCTTTTCTAGCTTGATGTGCTCCCACCAATTCGCATCGGGTGCTTGGAAAGTGCCTAGTTTGATTTTTGCACGTAGTGCCGTCGGATAACGTTCGATCCAAGTTTGGAAAAGTTCAGCCCGCCGGATTAGCACTCGCTCTTTTCTGCGTTGAACGAGAGCCCTGTTCCTTCAGATCTTCCATCGCCTTGCCAACCGTGCCTAGGGTGACCCCGGTTAGCTCGGCTATCTTTCGGTAAGGCATATCTACTATTTCAGGCTGTTGCAGAAGGGCGAGGGTTACCTTCAGACCCGCAGTTGTAAACGCGCGAGCTACTTTTCTGGGACCAGCGACTGCCTTTCCTGTAGGTCGATTGCCTTTGATTTGAATGTGGAGACCGGGCTGTTTAATAAAAGCGTTGCCAGCAGTGTCCAGGAATTGAACTTTTGCACCCCGGAGCCCTTCTGCGATGTTTGGGTTTACGTAGTCGGCGATGAGGATGCCGTTGTCGAACTGGTCGATTCGTTGGATCAACGCACGGTGAAATTTGAGCAGAGTCGCTGGTTTGATGATTATCGCCACAGTGAATAGGCGTCGGTGTGAAACCAGCAAAGACAAAGCGCCAAACAAGAAGCGATCTCTTGTTTGGAGATTCGGTGCCTTCCGTCGAGATCCAAGATAAGGCTTTCTTCGAAAAGAAATGCTACCCATATGTGTGATTATGGTAGATATGGGATTTCTGTAGAACGGTCGGTTTCCGCAAATATGCGGCAATATTGTCCTGATCAAGCATCGGAATGTGTCCACCGCGCTATGCAGCATTGTGTGGAATCGAGGTATCAACTTCTGACTGCAGGCCTGCGTCTGCGCCTGCTCTCGACAAAGGATTCTCCTTCGAAATGCTGTCCTCAATGTTTCAAGAGATACGCAAAATGTTCATGTAGTCGACTATTAAACGATTTACGCGAATTATTTGTTGACACTAAACGCAAAAAATAGATACTCAAGGAGAAGATTGGGGAGTCTTTGACTGACTGATCGCTTGCAAATTCACATGCAGTTAATTAAGGGGATCACTCATGGACCGCACCCTGACCGTTGGCCAGAAATGGATCGCGACGTTGTTTGTAGTCGTCGTGAGCTTCCAAGTCACAGCTGCCTATGCTGCAGCCGAAGCTATCGAAGAGATCGTCGTCACTGCGCAGAAGCGTGAAACCGCGCTGCAGGACACGCCGATCGCTATTACCGCGTTTACCTCTGCGCAGATCGAGCGAGATCGTATCGAGGATTTTCGCGACATCGCCGCGCACACGCCGAGCATGACGTTCACCCAACTGCAGGGCTACACCCAGATCGCCATGCGGGGTGTGGGGCTTGATCTGACTAACCTGTCGGCCGAGACGAGTGTGGCGCTATACGAGGACGGCGTATATCGAGGTGCGTCATTTCTGCAGGGCGTGCCGAGCTTTGATATGGAACGTATCGAGATTTTGCGTGGACCGCAGGGTACGCTTTATGGGCGCAACGCCACCGCTGGTGCAGCGAATATCATCACCAAACAGCCGCTTGAGATACCTGAGCTGAACGCCTCAATCACCGCGGGCAACTATGACCAACGCCGTTTGGACCTGGGATTTTCCGGGCCCATCGTGCCGGGTGTGGTATCTGGTCGGGCGAGTTTCGTCTACGACGACAGGGACGGTTACCGCGACAACGAGGCGATCAATAAAGACGAAGACGCGGCACGCATGGAAGCCGTTCGAGGTTCGCTCTTCTTTACGCTCGCCGAGAACATCGAGTTTGTGCTGCGAGGCGATTACTCAGAGAACGATACGAGCACGGGTTTGCTGATCAATCTGCAGTTAGCGCCAACGCCGTTGGGTATCACGCCGGATAACGTAGGAGGATTTCTGACCTTCCCCGACCCGGGTCTGGGGGGCGCGAGCCTTGCGGACGTGTTTGGCCTGAGCTTCCCGCAGGCGGGTTCGCCGGTGATAGCAGATCCGGACGACCAGAAGGTCCGCCTGGAGCAGCCGACTTCCCGGAACATCGAGCAGAAAGGTGTCAGCGGCACCCTGACATGGGAATTTGACCAAGTTACTGCCAAGTTTATCGGCGCATATCGTGACAACGAAATGAAGTTTTTGGCCGACAATGACGGTACTGACATTCAAATCCTGACCAATAACGCGCTCCAGACGAACGAGCAGACATCGTTCGAGGTGAACTTCTCGGGGGTCGCGTGGGATGGTCGGATGGACTGGCTGGCGGGTGCCTACTATTTTCAGGAGGATGGCCTGGCCCAGTTTTTCTATGACCTCTCTGCATTTCAGACGACGTTTGAGGCTCTCTTTGGGATCTTCGGTCCGGGAGGTGCGCCTTTGCCTGTGGGTAGCCTCGCAGCGTTCGGAAATCACTTGACGACCGGCCAGGGCAGCGAGATACCCTTTCTCGATTTTCGAATGACTCAGGAGAGCGAATCGAGAGCGGTCTTCGGCCAAACCACGTTCAGCCTAGTGGAAGACCTTCGACTAACGCTGGGTGTGCGTTACACAGAAGACGAGAAGAAGGTCCATCGGGAGCTGACCAACAACCTGGGTGGCGCAGCGTGCGACAGCATCTCCGACGAAAGCTGGAGCCAGGCGACGGGCACCTTGATTCTGGATTATACCTTCTCAGAAGACGCGATGGTGTACGGTAGTCTGTCGAAGGGGTACAAGGCCGGCGGATACAACCCTGGTGAGTGCTTTGATGTTTTCGATCCGGAAGACATTGTTTCCTATGAAGCTGGCATCAAGACCAGGGTGGCGGACGGTCGCGTGCAGTTGAATGGTTCCGTGTTCATGTATAAGTATGATGACATTCAGGTCAACCGATTTGTCAACAATGCCTCGGCCATTACCAATGCAGCCGAAGCGGACATTCTCGGTGCTGAGCTGGAATTCATTATCGTTGCGGGCAGCGGACTTTCATTCGATGGTGGCATCACGTGGCTCGATACGGAGTACGGCGGTAACGCGACATTTAGCGACCCGATTTTGGGCGGGGCACTCATCGATGTGGATGGCAACGACCTGTTGCGTTCACCGGCATTGAAGCTGTACATCGGGAGCCAGTACGAGTGGGATACTTCCGTGGGTAGATTCCTCGTGCGGGCTGATGCGTCGTTCTCGGACAGCTATTACTTTGATGTTTTCGAGGCATCGCTGCCAAACCAAAACGAGATGGAACAAGACTCCTATTGGATCTACAATGCGCGCGTCGCGTGGGAGAGTCTCGATGGCCGATATGAGGTTCAAGGCTTTGTCGAAAATATTACCGATGAAGTCTATGCAGAAACCCGCCAGGCCATTGGCACTACCGGCGCGGTCATCGGTGAATTCTCGAACCCACGCCAGTATGGGGTGCGTGTGACTGCCCGCTTCGGTGGGTGATTTAGATCAGATTGATCTAGCTTTGATTGAATGTCTGCGGGTGGATGGTCGTACACCGAACAAATCTCTTGCGCAGCGGATCGGCATAGCAGAAGCCACCGTGGCTGCAAGGATCCGGCAGTTGCGCGAAGACAAGGTCATGTTTGTGACGCTAAGGCGTGATCTTTATAGCAAAGGCTATGATATCCAATGTTTTGTTGACATCACCGTCCAGCATCGAAACATAGACGAAGTTGCGGCAGATTTGGCGCTCATCGACGCGGTCGGCTCGGTACTACTCATGCTCGGAACCCCCGAGATCATTGCGGTTCTAAATGCCGTTGATCGTGAAGACCTGTACAGAGTGTTGGAAGACGAAATTGGCCGGGTCGAAGGTATCACTCGGGTTGAGCTGCACATTGCCGTCGACATTCGCAAGTACCAGGCGGGGTATGCGAATCTCGAGTTTCTCGAGCCATGAAGATCGACGCTGTCGACGAAGCCATCATGGCGGCTTTTCAGGAAGATGGCCGTCAAAGTAACCGCGAGGTTGCCAGGAAGCTTGAGGTATCCGAGGGGTCCATCCGCCAGCGTTTGAAGAAGCTTCAGGACGGTGGGGCCATTCGGTTCGACGTGGTAACCGACTACGCACAGATGGGCATCGACTTTGTCGCACTCTTTCGCGCGTCCGTTGAACCCAGGCACCTGGAACGATTCCTCAAGTCCGCGGGTCAATTGCCAGAATTGTGTTACCTCGCAGCGGTGGCCGGGCGTTTTAACATCATTGCGCT
>JBLHLN010000089.1:0-8337 GCA_047620565.1 Woeseiaceae bacterium | reverse complement strand
TCGCCCGTCCAGCAATGAACCTCGAAGGTCCCAGTCGTAGTGGTTACGTGAGTAATATATGTCAGCTGCGTTTGTAAATTGCCGGATCCTATCGGGAGCCCGACTCTGATCATTCGCCATAGCTTGAGATTCATATGGCATCCCAAAAGGTATACCCAGTATCGCGATGTCGGCTTGCAAGTTATCCAGATCGGTAACCAGCGGAAAATCCAGAAAGGTACACGGGGACTTATTTGGCGATTCCGTTAACGAGGGTGTGGTAAGTTTTTTTATCACATTGGCAACCTTGGCTGATTAAGCATTGTGTTCGGAGTATTGCTAGTTGATATGACAGACCTAAACAACTGTCAGACGGCGAGTGCGACGATTTGCCAGGCGTCAGGTGTTCAATACATGGAATTTCCATTTGCAGTGGACGCCGGAATTGACTGAATTGCATCCCAGTGCTCGACGATTTCGCCCCTGTCATCGAAGCGAAAAAAGTCCATGGTTACGTATTCCTCGCCACCCGGCCAGGTTTGATGCGTATGCAGGGCAACTAAGTTCCCTTCCGCTACCGATCTAACGAACTCGATCGTCTTTTCTGGATATTCTGCAGCCATTCTGTCGAAGTAATCTACAAAGGCATCCTTCCCATCGCCGACCAACGGGTTGTGTTGACTGTATTTATCGCCAACGTACTTTTCTATAGCCTCGCGAGGTCGCCCTAAATACGCCATCTCATAGAAATCAATCGCGTTTTGACGATTCTTGTCTTGCTGCGTAGTCATTCCAAACTCCAGCGGACGCCGTGAAGATTGACGCCTAACGTATTAGTTCACTGGTACCAGGTAATTTGCACGCTTCGTGCGGCAACAAAATCATAACACTGTGCGAAGTGTGACTGTAAATGTGTGCTGAACCGCCCGGCGACAAGTGCGCGGCTCATCAGGTGTCACGCAAAGAACTGCGATAGTTCGCATAAAGGAACCCGGTAACTGCCAACAGGGCGACAGGTAGCAAGATAACGGTGCTACTAGTATTTACGAACTGGCTCGTCAAACCGTTAATCGGACTTACGATTACCGTGGCGAAAGACCACAAAAGAGCCAGCAATCCTGTTCTCCACGCCCGGCCCCAGATCGCAAGCACCGCCAGGGGAACGGTAAGAACGACCAAAACAACACTGGGAGTAAACGGCGCAATGGCCGGTATGAAAATTATCATCGACAGAAATAGCGAGCTGACGCCGCAATATTTAAAGAAAGTATGAACGTGTCGTACCAATTTCGACACCTAAAGGTTTAGCTTACTGTCGCGATTTTCAGCATACATCTTCTGGTGTACTTCCCGCGACACCAACTTCATAACAGTGCGCGAGGTGCGACAGAAAATATGTAATGACAGCATGATCAGGCAGGTTCGAACAGGTCCCACAAATTGCCGTAAAGGTCTTCAAACACAGCAACCGTGCCATATACCTCGACTTTCGGTTCCCTGACAAACGTTACTCCAGCCTCGTTCATTGCCTGGTAGTCACGCGTAAAATTGTCGGTTTGCAGAAACAGGAACACTCGGCCGCCAGCCTGGTTGCCGATAAATTTTACCTGTTCCGCCGTCGATGCCTGTGCCAGAAGCAGGTTGGTGCCGCTCTCGCCCGGCGGTGACACAACCACCCAACGCTTGTCTTGTTCAGGCTGGTAGGTGTCATCAATCAGTTTGAAGTTGAGTTTGTTGCAATAGAAGTCGATGGCCTCGTCGTAGTCGCGAACGACCAGCGCAATATGCAGGATTGACTGTTTCATGCCTGCCGAGGCTCAGATCCAGTTCTGATCTTCGATCGAAACTGTTTGATCTGTTGCTTTGTCGCCGGTGTGTAAGGTTTCCTTTGGCTCTATCAGCACGATTTCCGTGCCTTCAATTGCGACCGGGTGGTGTTCGACACCTTTGGGAACGACGTAAAACTCACCGGGGTCTAGCGAAATTACCCGATCTCGCAAGTGAATATCGAGGTGCCCGCTGACAACCAGGAAAAATTCATCTTCGTTTTCATGGGAATGCCAATCGAGCTCGCCCTGCCCTTTCGCCAGCTTAATATAGTTCTCATTGAGCTCGCCGACGAGTTTAGGCGACCACAGATCGTCAAACTTCGCGAATTTGGCATTGAGATTAATCTTGGACACAAATCAGCCGAGTTTGCGGATGCCGATGGCGTGCAGAATCTCACTGAGATACGGCACCGACACCTCTCTTGCTCGTTGCGCCCCCTTTTGCAGCGCTTCTTCAACCACGTCGGGGTTGTCGATAAGCCGCTGGTATTCTTCCCTCGCCGGCTTGATATGTTCGTTTATGTATTCGAAAAGATGCTGCTTCATTTCGCCCCACGCAATTCCTTCGGCGTATTTCTTCTCGACGTCCTGCACTTCATCTTCGTTAGCGAAAGCCTTGAAGATTTCGAAAAGAGTCGACCCCTCTGTTTCTTTTGGTTCGCCGGGTTCAAGACTGTTGGTCTTGATTTTCATGATGAGTTTGCGAAGTTTTTTCTCGTCCGCGAACAGTGGAATCGTATTGTTATAACTCTTGCTCATCTTGCGACCATCCATGCCGGACAAGACTGCCGTGTTGTCGTCAATTTCAGCATCAGGTAAAACCAGGATGTCGCCATAACGATGATTGAAGCGCTGTGCGATATCCCGCGTCATCTCGACATGCTGTTTCTGGTCACGACCAACGGGCACTTTGGTGGACTTGAACATCAGAATGTCCGCAGCCATCAGGATCGGATAGCTGTAAAGCGCCATCATGATGCCTTTGTCCGGGTCCTTGTTGCCGCTTTCTTCATTTGCCTGAACAATAGCTTTGTATGAATGCGCGCGGTTCATGAGTCCCTTGGCGGTCGCACTGGTTAATATCCAGGTCAGATGTGGGATCTCCTGAATATCGGATTGCCGGTAGAAAACGGCATTGTCAGTATCGAGTCCCAGCGCGAGCCAGGCCGCAGCAATTTCCAGTGTCGATTGCTGAATTTTTACCGGGTCTTCCGCTTTTGCCAGCGCGTGATAATCCGCAAGAAAGTAATAATTTCTCTTCGAATTGTCCTTGCTTGCTTCAATGCCGGGACGAATCGCACCCACATAATTGCCAATGTGCGGCGTGCCGGTTGTGGTAATTCCGGTGAGGTAGATTTCCTGGGTCATAAGATCCTTCTAGTAGCCAGCAGCCTGACCATCCTTTCGTGATTCAGACGCACCATAGTAAACGCCTTTAACGTCGTCGCGAATAATCGCCTGGTATCCACCAAATGATACTTGTCCGTCCGCGACGTCGTGCCCCAGTTTCCGCAAATCCTCACGAATGCCCTCCGAAATACCGCTTTCGAGATAGACCCTGCCGCCAGTCTCCATAACCTGATCGGTTGGCTGCGATGAACCCGTGTGGCGCATGCGAGCAGCATCGCCTGCTTCCTGCAAATTCATTTCGAAATCGACCAGGTTAATGACGATTTGTGCGTGTGCCTGCGGCTGAATAGAGCCTCCCATCACGCCAAAACTCAGCCACGGCTTGCCGTCTTTCATGACGAACGCAGGAATAATCGTATGAAACGGCCGTTTGCCGGGTTCATAAACATTGGCGTGGCCTTCCTGCAGGCTGAATAACTGGCCACGATTCTGCAACTGAAAACCAAGTTCTTCCGGCGTCATGCCGGATCCTAGATCACCGTAGTTGGATTGAATCAAGGACACCATGTTGCCGTCACTGTCTGCAACGGTCAGGTAAATAGTGTCGCCATATTCAAGTTTTGGGTCGCCTGGCGGATAAGTGTCTGCAGCTTTGCTGGCAGAAATTAATTCCCGTCGTTTTGCCGCATAGTCTTTGGATAGAAGCATGTTTAGCGGCACGTTGTAAAAATCCGGGTCCGCGTAATACTTCGCACGGTCTTCATAGGCCACTTTCTTTGCTTCAATTAACGTGTGCAGGTATTCCACGCTGCCGAATCCCATGCTGCGAAGATCGTAGCCCTCGAGAATATTCAGCATTTGCAGCGCAACGATGCCCTGACCATTGGGTGGCAACTCGTAGACGTCGTAGCCACGATAATTTGTCGATACCGGCGCAATCCATTCCGACGTGTGGGCCGCCATATCGTCGGCCGTCAGAAAACCACCCTGCTCTGCCATGTAGCCATCAATGACCTCGGCGATCTTGCCATTGTAAAATGCGTCGCGACCGCCTTCCGCAATCATTCGATAGGTGTTTGCGAGGCTCGGATTTTTGAATACGTCGCCGGTTTGCGGTGCGCTGCCGCCTGGCATGTAGACCTCTTTAAAGCCGGCATAGTCGGCGCGCGAATCACTGTTGCTCTGCCACAAGTCTGCAATGAACTGGGTCACCGGAAAGCCCTCTTCCGCGTAGGCAATTGCCGGCGCCAGCAATTCGGACATTGGCAGGCGACCATAGCGCCCATGCAGTTCAAACCAGCCGTCGACCGCCCCGGGCACACTGACAGTAAGGGGGCCAAGATAAGGAATACTGGTCATGCCAATATCCCTGAAATGCTGCAGGGTGAGCGATTCCGGTGATCGACCGGATGCGTTCAGCCCGGTCAGCTCACCTTTATCTGCGTCCCAGACAATGGCGAAAAGATCGCCACCAATGCCGCAGCCGGTTGGCTCCATCAGTCCAAGGGCGGCGTTCGCGGCAATGGCCGCATCCACCGCGCTGCCACCTTTTTTCAGGACATCAAGCGCAATCTGCGTCGCGAGCGGCTGGCTCGTTGCCGCCATTCCATGCGTCGCAATAACTTCGGAGCGCGAGGCGAATGGTCTTCCTGTAGGCCGGTCAAAACCCTGCGCAGCTGCCGTCATACTAAGCACCAGCCCAAAAAACACGGCGATCAATCGATTCATACATATCTCCGGACCACTTCGAAAAACGTAAAGAGTGGCTAGGATGATGCCTAGTTTACGAGCTGAAAGAAACTGCTATCGAGCTGCTTCGGGCATGATGTTTGCGCCTGTCAGGACAGTACCGGACAACCGACCGCCCAATGTATGATAGACCGATGAAAATCGACAAACATCTGGACGAAGCGGATCTGGGGTTGCTATACCCGGCCCATATTCAAACGATCAAGGCTCGCCATGACAATGCGCTCGAGCGCGCCGGGGCGGGTCATGCAGTCATTTTTTCGGGCGCGCCGCGCGGCGTATTTCTCGACGACTACAACTACCCGTTTAAACCCAATCCTCATTTCGTCAACTGGCTACCGCTGACAAAAACGCCCTGGTGCTATGTCGTTTATACGCCGCAGGAAATGCCTGTCCTGGTCTACTACCAGGAAAGGGACTACTGGCACCTGCCGCCAGCAAATCCGGAAGGCTACTGGACTGCCTATTTTGATATTCGCATCGTCCATGAGCTTGAAGAAATCGCCGAGCACCTGCCGCAAGATCGCGACAAGAGCATTCTGATTGGCGAGATTCATGACGACAGTCACGCATTTGGCATTGAGCGCGTTAATCCAAATAGCGCACTGAACATTCTGCATTACGACCGGGGCGTTAAGACTGCATATGAACTCGACTGCATGCGCGCTGCGTCACGGCGTGGCGCTAAAGGACACAAGGTTGCAGAAAAGGCGTTTCGCAAGGGTCGGACAGAATACGATATTCATCTCGACTACTGCAGGGCAGTTGGACAAGCCGATGTTGAGCTGCCATACGGCAATATAATTGCATTAAACGAACACAGCGCGGTGTTGCATTACCAGCACCAGTCCCGCGAAAAACCGGCCGAATTTCGCTCTTTCCTGATCGACGCCGGCGCCAGCATCTTCGGCTATGCGAGTGACATCACGCGCACCTATGCCAAAGAGGACGGAGAATTTGCCGATCTAATTTCAAGATTTGACCAGTTGCAACAGGAGCTTGTCGCAGAAGTCAGGGCTGGTGTGGACTTCGCGGATTTGCACGTTCTTTGTCACCGCAAAATCGCCGAGGTGCTAAAGGAATTTAAGCTGGCGAAGGGCAGCGCAGACGCGTTGATCGAAGCCGGTGTCACTTCAGCATTTTATCCGCACGGACTCGGTCACCTGTTGGGTATACAGGTGCACGACGTCGGCGGACACATGGCCGATGACTCCGGGTCATTGCGCGAGGCGCCAGCTGACCACCCATATCTGCGACTAACGCGGCAACTCGAGGTCGATCAGGTATTAACAATCGAACCCGGGTTATATGTTATCGATATGCTGCAGGAAAACCTTGCCACGACACCAGGCAAAACGATGGTTAATCAGAAACGTCTTGATTGGTTAAGACCGTATGGCGGAATCCGTATAGAGGATAATGTCCGCGTGCTTGCGGATGGCTGTGAAAATCTGACCCGGGATGGGTTTGCTGCCTGAGTGTTCAATTCGCGGCTTTAGCCGCGATTCCTATCAGCCAGATCACTCATCTTTGCGGCTAGCTGCAGATCCAGTTCAGTAATTCCGGCGGCGGAATGCGTTGTGAGATGCACGACTACCTTGTTGTAGACATTGAACCACTCCGGATGGTGATTCATCTTCTCAGCCTCGATCGCAGCACTGGTCATAAACCCAAACGCCTGCACGAAGTCGGCAAATTTAAAATCTCGCCGCAACTTTCCTTCATCAAGCGACCACCCAACCAGACTTACAAGCCCGTCCTCAATTGCCGCTGCCGTTAATTTCTCCGCCATCAAGCCGCCTTGTCTTTCCAGTTCCACCACTTGAGTAGTTCAGGATCGTGATTGTTCGCATTGGCAAAATAAACGGCGCAACGAAAAACGTAGAGGACACAACGATCCAGATCCATCTTGTGTAAGAGGCACAACTGTTTGTACATCAACTCCGGATCTTTTCCGATCAGGTCTTTGACGCGGAAAATTCCGAGGTCGCGAAGATCTTGCGCCATGCTGGGGCCAATACCAGGGATTCTTTGCAAATTACCGGACATTGCGTAGCTCCTCTGCCTGTGGCGCATCATAAAACTGCCTGAAGGTGAACGCATCTTCGCCAGACCCGGCTTGCGCGAGTCGGTCCAGGCGATGCTTCGCCTCTACGATAGTCGGAATTGTACCTGCCGGTTGCCACCACAAGGCCATTATTGGGCGATTTTGCGGTACAAACCACTCACCGCGCTGGCGGAGAATATCGACGTGCTCCGACATATAGACGAAATCACGCAATGCCTCCTTGCTCTCCCAGACGGACATGTTGAATATCAGGTCGTCCTCGCCAAATGCCGCTTTCGCTTCTGCATCATCATTAATAGAAACGTGGCGCCAGATAAAACCCGCTGTTGCTTCAGCGAGCTTGTAGATACGATCCAGGTTGTCGACAAATCCGGCGAACCGAGGGTCATTATACGAATATTTGGCGATAGCAATATTCACCTGTGCCAGGTGATGGATCATGACGATTCTTCTCGTGCGGCTGCGCGCATTTGCGCCTTTAATTGTCGCTTTACGCGACGCCCTTTTGCCGCCAGTGCTGGTCGCAATGCTCTGCCGATCGCCGGTATCACGTACATCAGAGTGGTAAGAAAGCCGCTAATTGGTGGCATTGAGCGTTCTGGTTTCGCATTAATGCACAGCTTGAATATTTCGTCAGCAACCTCGTCAGCGGTACTCATGGGCTGTGAGAAAGTCAGATCCGTAACCACGTCAATATTGGACATGATGAAGCCCGTATCGATCGGGCCGGGCGAGACCACCGCAAGCTTTATTTTTTCGTCGCGTAATTCGTCAGCCAGCGCGAATGTAAACGCACGCAAGCCAAATTTCGAAGCAGAATAAGTTGCAGCACCCGGTACCGGTGTCCTGCCAGCCAGCGACGCCACATTGACGATCGCACCTTCTCCTGCTTCGCGCATATGCGGGATCGCCAGGCGACAGAGAATAATAGGCGCCTTCAGATTTACGTCAATCATGATTCCGAGGTCTTCAGCACTAACGTTTTCTACTGGCCCGCGCTCGTGAAAGCCCGCGTTGTTGATCAGGACGTTAACTTTGCCGAATTCAAATGCTGCCTTCCTGAACAGATTTGCACAGGCATCCGCGTCTGCCACGTCCATTGCAAAAAGTGCCACGTTCGTTTTGGCGCGCAGTTCCTCCGCTATTTTATCCAGCTTTTTCTTGCCACGAGCCGCAAGGACCAGGTTGGCGCCGGCGTCGGCGAACTTTCGGGCAGCGGCTGCGCCCACTCCCTCAGAGCCACCGGTGATGATGACGGTTTTGTCCTTGAAATTTTCGTCCATCGGCTGAGTCTAGTCGATGGAAGGTAAGGACGGAAGATTATCGTCGGCAAGGCACATTGGATGCCGAACGTGCCGACAG
>JBLHLN010000088.1:0-8352 GCA_047620565.1 Woeseiaceae bacterium | reverse complement strand
TTTACAACCGCTATCAGCGCGTTGGATTTAGCTTGCTCGGTGTCAATATTGATGACGATTCGCGCCGTGCAATGCAAATGATCGAAGAGCTGGGTGTGAATTTCCCGGTGTTGTTCGACGAGACCAAGGAAGTCAGCCAACTCTACGACGTGGAAGCAATGCCGGTAACAGTACTCGTTGATCGTGAAGGCACGGTTCGTCATGTGCATCACGGCTACAAACCGGGCTATGAAGAAAAGTACCTGACCGAGATTCGCGCATTGCTAAGAGAGTAGTGGCGGTCCGGTCCTGATCCTGCCGCCAGACAGGCGGCAGGTCTAATGCAGGCAGGAGATAGGTAGGTGATGAACAAACGGTTTTTCTGTATCACAGTAAGTCTGTGTTTAATTACGACAGCATTGGTGCAGGCCCAGGAAGTAAGGCGACTAAGTTCGGACGAAGTCTTTGCTAATTCTGCCTCTGCCGAGGTTGGCGAGGTTCAGGCGCGAAACGAATTTCGCAGTCTGGACGAGGATGTCCAGTCGCTGAAAAAAGAGGTGCTTGATCTCAACAGGGATTTGTTCCTTCTCGAGGAAGAATTGCTTTTCCCGGCAAACTCCCAGGTCGCGTTTTTTATCTCAATGGATGTCGGCGAGTATTTCGATCTGGATTCTGTGAATCTGAAAATCGATGGCAAAGACGTAACAAACTACCTGTATACCGAACGTGAAGCCGGTGCGCTGCTGCGCGGCGGTGTTCACAGGGTGCATATGGAAAACCTGAAAGTGGGAGAACATGAGCTGGTCGCAGTTTTCACCGGCGCAGGCCCACAAGCACGCGACTATCGGCGCGGAGCCACCATGAGCTTTGAAAAAGGTATCGGCGCAAAATATGTTGAGCTAAAGATCACGGACAGAGTTCAAAAGCAGCAACCCGAATTCGAAATCAAAGAATGGGAGTGATGTGATCACCCGCTGCTGTAAACATTTGGCGTTGAGTCTTTTGCTGGTGGCCCTTTGGCTGCCTGCAACGGGAAACGCCGCTGACGACAAAAAAACTCCAACCGTCGTCAAGGATGCTCACTTCGGCGAGGTCTTGTTTTATTTCTACCAGGAAGATTATTTTCCCGCGATCGTGCGCTTGCTTGCAGCACAGAAGGGTACGCAGCTTGAAAACCACGTTGATGAATCGCAACTGCTGCTAGGAGGCTTGTATCTATCCTATGGCCACCACCGGCGGGCAGCCGAAATTTTTGAACAAATGCTGGCTGATAATGTAGAAACCGATGTGCGCGACAGAACCTGGTTCTTTCTGGCCAAAATCTGGCAGCAGCGAGGTTATACAGACGAATCCCAGGTGGCGCTGGAGCGCATAGAAGGCGAGTTGCCGGGGCCCCTTGATGAAGAGCGCCGCATGTTGCAGGCGCAACTACTGATCGACAAAAGTGAGCACGAACAAGCCATCGCTTTGCTGGAGAACTGGCGCGGCAGAAGCGCATGGTCGAACTACGCTAAATTCAATCTTGGCGTTGCGATGGTGCGCAATGGCGAGGTTAACGGCGCAGCCGATATTCTCGACGAACTCGGCGGCATGACTCCGTACAACGAAGAAATGGGTTCATTGCGCGACAAGGCCAACCTGGCGCTTGGCTATGCCTATCTGCAGGACGGACAACCAAATGCAGCCAGGGCACCGCTACAGAGGGTCAGGCTGGAAGGTCCTTTTTCCAATAAGGCACTGCTCGGTGTCGGCTGGGCCGATATTGAATTGCAAAACTACCAACGTGCCCTGGTGCCATGGATGGAATTGCAACATAGAAATTTGCTGGACCCCGCAGTGCAGGAATCAATGCTCGCAATACCTTATGCGTTTGCCCAGCTTGAATCCAAGGGCCAGGCGGCAGATCATTATTTGAACGCGATCGAAGCCTTCTACGAAGAAAACGCTCGTATCGACGAGGCAATTTTGCGTATCGAAAGTGGCGAGGTAATGAACTCGTTCCTGGATGACAATGCATCCGTGTCCACTGGCTGGTCGTGGAAACTGGAGGAGTTGCCTGAAGGGCCGGACTCGCAATATTTGTATCACCTGCTGGCAACGAACAAATTTCAGGAAGGACTGAAAAATTATCGCGACCTGTTCTATCTGTGGTCGAATCTCGATGACTGGCAGCAGCGAGTGGGCGTATTTCGCAATATGCTGGATACGAGAAAAGTTGCCTATGAAGTACGCTTGCCGGTAATCCAGGCAAGCCTCGCCGAAGCTGATATTGACGGCATGGTACAGCGCAAGCTGGATTTTGATGCACGACTCAATGCCATTGAACGCGACAGTGATTCGCTGGCGTTAGCGACGACCGACGAGTTTGAACTGTGGAGCGATATTGTCGCAATCGACAACAATCCGGCTGTGCAGGCGAATATTCCGGAGGCTGCTGAAGTTCGCGACAAACTTCGTTTGTTGAAAGGCGCGCTGCAGTGGAATCTCGATCGTGAATTCAAAGGCCGACTGCGGAAGGTCAGGCGAAACCTGCGCCAAACCGGCGAAGCATTGGTAGAAACACAAAGAGCCCGGCGGCAAATCGACACGAAAATGCGGACTGAGCCAGTATTGTTTGCAGATTTCGACGCAAGGGTCACCGGCCTTAGTCCGAAAATCGACGCCGTTATGCTGCGCGTCGAGCAGTCGATGCTGAATCAAAGAGGGTTCATGCAGGACATTGCTGCAGAAGAACTGCGGGCACAGAAACAGAGGCTCTCCAATTATTCCGTGCAGGCGCGATTCGCGTTGGCCGCACTTTACGATTCGTCCGCCGCAACCGTGGGAGACGCTTCGCAATGATCCGTCGACCCGCAGGCAAACTCATTTTGCTCGCCTTCAGCGGATTGCTGGCGACGGGCGCATTGGCGCAAAAAGTACAGGAGAGCGACACCATTGCGAGCCTGGAAGGCACTGCCGTCGAACTCAAGCCTGGCGGTCGCAGCGTCGTTAATACCACCGATCTGGCCCGCGATAACTACCGGGCATTTCTGGAACTGGTCTCTGAGGATCCCGATCAGCGCGCCGAAGCGATGCGTCGACTGGGCGATCTCGAGCTTGAAGCCATTGAGGAACAACAACTGACCGAAAACATCGAGTCGCTGGATGAATCTGCCTTCGATGATGCTGTCACCATGTATCACCAGTTACTGGAGTCGTATCCTGACTACCGGCGCAACGACTCTGTTCTGTATCAGTTGGCACGTGCTTACGAAATCGCCGGCAAGACGGATGATGCCTTGCGCGTCCTCAACGAGCTGGTCACAAAATACCCGGGGACGACACTCATTGATGAAATTGAGTTTCGTCGTGGCGAAATGCTGTTCATCCGCAAAAATTATGTCGATGCGGAATTAGCCTATCAAAGCGTTGCGGACTATGGTCCCGAATCCCGCTTTTTCGAGCAGTCCCTTTACAAGCTGGGTTGGTCGCAATTCAAACTGGCGAAACATCAGGACAGCCTGGACCCGTTTTTCAATTTGCTGGATCGCAAGGTTGGCGACATCGAATTCACGGATGGCGATCAGCGCCTTGAAAACCTGAGTCGTGCAGAAAGAGAACTGGTCGAAGATACCTTTCGTGTTCTTAGTATCACCTTTTCCTATATGGACGGAGCCGAAAGTATTGATGAGTTTTTCGATGCGCGCGGCTACCCTCAATACGGCTACGTGATTTTCATGAACCTGGGCGACCTGTACCTGGAAAAAGAACGTTTTGTCGACGCAGCTGAAACCTATGAGGCGTTTGTCGAACAGGACCCGGATCATGCCAAATCGCCGCTGTTGCAGGTTGAAGTCATTGAGGCCTACAAACGCGGCGGCTTTCCGACCCTGGTGCTGGATGGCAAGAAACAGTATGTCGATCGCTATGCGACGTCCAGTTCGTATTGGCAAAGCAATGATCGTGCCTCGAATGTGACTGTTGAGACGCATTTGAAAGATAACCTCACTGATCTTGCCCAGTACTACCACGCTGAAGCGCAGACAAAAGGCGAGCCGGAGGACTATCAGGAAGCGGCAAACTGGCACCGCAAATATCTCGAGTACTTTCCCGGGCAAGCAGACAGTGCCGACACCAATTTCCTGCTCGCGGAAATTCTTTTTGAGAGCAAAGATTACGCTGCGGCAACCGCTGAATATGAGCGCACCGCATATGGTTACCCATTCCATGAAAATTCTGCTGAATCGGGTTATGCGGCCATTCTCTCCTATCGGGAGCATGAAGCCGCGTTGCAGGGTGATGAACGGGCCGCCTGGCACCAGCGATACCTTGATAGCGGGCTGCAATTCGCAGATACCTATCCGCAGCATGCGGAGTCCAGCGCTGTGTTAACCACCGTTGCGGAAGACCTGTTTGCGCAAGAAGAATTTGACCTGGCAGTAGCGGTCGGAGAGTCGGTAGTTACCAAGGAACCTGCGGTTAGTCAGCCGTTGGCACGCACCGCATGGACGGTTATTGCGCACTCGCAATTCGATCTGAACAACTATGCGAAAGCGGAGCAGGCATATTATCAATTGCGCCCGCTTACGCCGGTGGATGACGTCGTGGCGCAGCAGGAAATCGACGATCGAATCGCGTCGTCGATCTACAAGCAAGGCGAGCAAGCGCGCGACGCCGGCAATCTGGAGGTCGCAGTGGCGCACTTTCAGAGACTCGGCGATGCTGTCCCGGATTCAGACATACGTGCAACGGCGGAATATGATGCTGCCGCAGCGCTCATCAACATGGAAGACTGGGGTCGGGCTTCTACAGTTCTGGAAGATTTCCGCAGTGCCTACCCTGATAGCGAGTTTGCAGATGACATTACGCAAAAGCTCGCGGTGTCCTATCTTGAGTCCGGTCGCACCACGCAGGCTGCGGGAGAGTTCATTCGTATTGCCAATGCGCCCGGTAGTACCGACGACGTGCGCCGCGAGGCGCTCTGGAGAGCTGCGGATCTCTACAAGGAAGCTGAGCAACTGCAGCCGGAGCAGCAAATTCTGCAAGACATCGTCGTCCGCTATCCCGATCCGATTTCCGAATCCATTGAGGCGCGCTATCGAATGCTTGAGATTGCCGAGCAAAGTGGCGATCAGCCGGCTCGTACACGAATCCTGGAGGATCTTGTTTACGTCGACGCAACAGCTGGCGCCCAACGCAGCGACCGTACAAAATACCTCGCCGCCATAGCATCACTGGAACTGGCAGAGCCGGTACGCCGCAGCTTCATGGTGCTGAAGATATCGCAGCCGCTGGCCCAGAGCATGGAGCTCAAGCAGGCACTGATGGAAGACGTTCTGAGAGTCTACGGCGATGCGGCTCAGTACGGTGTTGCTGAGGTTACGACTGCGGCGACGTTCCGGCTTGGCGAGGTCTACCAGCAATTTAGCAAGGATCTGATGAGTTCTGAGCGGCCGAAAAATCTGGACGAGATGGCGCTTGATCAATACGACATGTTGCTGGAGGAACAAACATTTCCGTTCGAAGAAAAGGCGATTGAGCTATACGAAACAAACGCGTCGCGCGCAGCGGACGGCGTTTACGACGAATGGGTTAAGAAGAGTTTTGCGGCGCTGGCGGATTTGTTGCCGGCACGCTATGCGAAATTGGAACGCAGTGAAAATGTTGTTACGGCACTTTACTAATAATTTACGCACTTGCGGATTGCTAACAGCCTTCCTGTTGTTGTCTGCGTGTGCTTCGGATCCGTCAAAACCTGCTGCTGACGGCGCGGACAACCGTGGCCAGGAAATGACCGGCCCGAATGGCCAGCCGGTTGCGGTTCGCGATGTGCCGCCAACGGCGCTAACCCTTTATGAACAAGCGGTGGCATCGATGGCGTCAGGCGACACGATTGATGCAGAATTGCGCTTTCAGGAGTTCCTGTTGCAATATCCGGACTTCCCGGGTGCGCACGTCAATCTCGCCATAATTTTTGCCGCGAGAGGCGACGAGACTGCGGCAGAGGGCAGCCTGACGGACGCGTTAATCATTGATCCGCAGTATGCCCCGGCGCTCAATCAGCTTGGCATGCAGCTCAGGCGACAAGGTAAGTTCGTTGAGGCCGAATCTGCTTATTTGAAGGCCGTCACAGCCAACCCCGACTATGCCTTGGCCCACTACAACCTGGGAATTCTCAACGACTTGTATTTCCGGCGTCTGGATGCTGCACTGCAGCACTATGAGCGCTACCAGGCAATAGTTGGCGATGATAAAGAGGTTACAAGGTGGATTTCGGACTTGAAACGGCGACTCGATGCCAATCAAAAAAGCGCAAATGTGACGGAGTAACGAGTATGCAAACGAATCTCGCGAGATCATTGTTGCTGCTGGCCTTCGTCGGATTGTCCGCCGGAGCCCAGGAGGCTGAAACCGAAGCGGCGGCGCAGGCGCAGGCTGCTGAGATTGAGGCGCTGGAGCCCGGATTGTCGTCAGATCAACTGACAGAGGACCTGGGAGAAAATTCGGCCGACGCCGAGCCGACAGCACCAGTCGCAGTTTTGGCGCCGGATGTTCGACGCAGAGAAAGTTCGAGCGGCGTAATGGATGAAATCGATCTTGGTCGAACAGAAATTACGGGCAATCAGGAATTGCCAAAAGTTTTGTATATCGTCCCGTGGCAGAAATCTGACCCGGGAGTTTTGACAGGTAAGCCGGTGAATTCGTTATTGGATGAAGTGCTGGCACCGATAGACAGATCAGAGTTTATTCGTCAGGTCGATTACTACGGCGACCTGAACGCCAAGGAAGAGTAGAAAGTTTTTTGAATTATTTGATTGTTAGAGGAGAAATCAAATGGATGTTTTAGGCGGCATAGTCCGTTTCTTTCAACAGGGTGGTGCATTTATGTACCCGATCCTGATCGTATTCGCGCTTGGGCTGTCAATTGCAGTCGAGCGATGGATGTATTTGACCATGTCCGGCGCCAGCAACCGCGCACTATGGAAAAAGATCGTGCCTTTTCTCAAGGCCGGCAATTTCCAGGAAGCAGCGGCCATCACAAGCAAATCAAAAGCTGCTATCGGCTCAGTTTTGACTTACGGCCTGTATCGCGTGAAATCAGCGCGACGTCGTGACGATATCGAAAAGGCGATGGAAGAAAGCATGATGGAGGTGTTACCGAGACTTGAGAAACGAACTCATTATCTCGCCACACTCGCCAATATTGCGACACTGCTTGGCCTGCTTGGCACGATTATCGGTTTGATCCGGGCATTTACTGCTGTATCGAACGCTAATCCGGCTGACAAAGCCGATTTGTTGTCCGCCAGTATTTCTGTCGCCATGAACACGACTGCTTTCGGCTTGATGGTCGCCATTCCGCTGTTGCTGGTACATGCATTGTTGCAGACCAAGACGAATCAGATTGTCGACAGCCTGGAAATGGCCAGCGTCAAATTTCTCAACGCCGTCACCGAGCGTCAGCTGAAGCCGGCCGGAGCCTGAGATGTTAAGCAGCCGAAGCAGGCGAGGCCGTCACAATCATGAGACAGCTGAGCTCAATATTACGGCGTTCATGAACCTGATGGTGATTCTGGTTCCGTTCCTGCTGATTACTGCGGTGTTCTCGCGTCTGGCGATTCTCGAATTGAATTTGCCAGGCTCCTCTACCGAGCCCGTGGATCAGCAAGAGTTGACCTTCCAACTGGAGGTCATCGTGCGGCAAACCCAGATCGAAGTTGGTGATCGCAATATTGGCGCTTTGGGTGTGTACCCGAACAACGGTGACAGCTACGACTATGAAGCTCTTAGTAAGAAGCTGACCGAAATAAAAGAAAGTTACCCGGATAAAACCGATGCCTCAATTTTGCTGGAGGCGGATATCGCCTACGACACACTGGTTCAGGTAATGGATCGGGTACGAGTCGGCGAATCGATCGAAGAAGACAGGGTTGTCAGAAACGATCTTTTTCCGGATATCTCGATTGGCGACGCGCCGGTCCTGGATGGAGCCTGAGTCATGGTGAAGTCAAATCGTGCCAAACGTATGGATCGCAACCACAAGCGCGGCGGCAGGTCCGGTGGTGCGCTGAACCTGGTGTCGTTAATGGACATCTTTACGATTCTCGTATTCTTCCTGCTCGTCAATTCTTCCGACGTAGAAGTGTTGCCGAATGCCAAAGATATTCAGTTGCCGGAATCAATCGCGGAAGAAAAGGCGAAAGAAACAGTCGTCATTATGATTGGCGAGGAGTTCATCATTGTGCAGGGCACGCCGGTCGTACGAGTCGACAAAGTCATGGCGACTCGTGGTAACGATATCCCCGAACTTCGACAGGCACTGCTGTCCCAAAATGACAGGGTGTTGCGAAAAGAAGCCCAGGACGATATCGCCGGTCGTGAAGTGACCATCAT
>JBLHLN010000087.1:0-8404 GCA_047620565.1 Woeseiaceae bacterium | reverse complement strand
ATCAAGACGAATCATCGGCACCCAGGTCGGTCGCAGGTCATCATTGATGACTGTGTAAATGGCCTGCAACGAGAAGGCATCGTTATCGTCTTCCCCAGGACCCCTGATATCCAATGCGTCCCGATCATCAGTACCAGTTATATACAATCCCTGTAGACGCAGGTCCCGCAAATCCGTCTGAAATTGAACACCAGCCCGGCTGAAGTCGCGCATGGTGATCTCATCGTCACCACTCATCGCAAACGCACCAACCATGAAATTGTCTGTGATATCTGCGTTGAACAGACCGCTCATGGTTGATGGATTCTCTCCCTCCGGATCCCCCGACACGCCACCGATGTTCAGGTTGTAGAAGAAGCGGTCTGCAAAGCGACCGTAGATACCGACACTCTGTCGGACCGATCGAAACCGCCCATTGTTATCGGCGCCACCAAATCTTTGATCAATCGCACCGACATGTCCACGCGTCAGGCGAAAGTGATCATTCAGTATGCCGTAGGAATCGGCCCAAAATGTCGAGCCATATACGAACTGGACATTGAACTCCTTGCTTTGATTAAAGGTGAGAACTGCTGGTGCCACCTCCAGCTCAAAGCCAGTTTCGTCTTCAGCCTCAATTTCAATATAGCCGGACCATTTATTACCTATTGCGCCGGCAATGATAATTTCGACTTCATGGAGGGCACGTATCTTTTCTTGACCAGAATCTTTCTTGTCATACGGACGAGCTACCAGGATTGCCGAGACCGGTACGTGTTTGCTCAATTGCAGGGCGTCCGAAATTTCCAGCATGTCCGACATTTCTTCAGCGTTCATGAATCGGTAGCCGTTTTCTTTGAATTCACGTCCGGTCGCGTTCAATTGTGGATAAGCCGTGTGACAAGCCGAACAATTGAGCTCGTGTTTGCGTGCAAAGGACGGCACAGCGTTTGCCGTTGTGCTCCAGATAAATCCAGAGATTACAAGCGCCGCGATAACTAATTTCCCAATCGAGATTTTCATGATGACTCTCCAATTACGTACCGACACGTTGCTAACGACTGTGGCTTATTCACAGCGCCTCTCGGCAGATTTGCGAATGTAAGCCGTACTAATAACATTGCCGGTTGGTAAAAATAATGGGTATTCGGCGCAGAAATAGGGTCATTACTACCTATTTGTTCAGGGGATAGCGCAGGTGGGTGGCGCAAGATACGCTGAGAAATAGGTGTAGTGTTTTTGCTACAGTGGTTGAAAACCGAAATTTACGCTCGCACCATCGGCTATGGACGCATTTTCTGACTGCCGGCCGATTAGGTGCGCTCTCTAGCTCAAAACCAGTGCGGGAATTACGATCAACGTCAGAATCGTCGCACTCACCATGCCCCCGACCATGGGCGCGGACCACCCGAGCATTGTGAACTCGCCAATATTTCGGAGAAAATTGGGCTAAATGGAGGCTCGAAACCACATGGTTTTCAACCGTTGGCCATTATCTGAATAGTTAATACTTGAAATGATCCAAATATGGTCCACTGAGTGGATTAATGATGGTTATATCAGCCTTATGCTGCCTAATACTGCGAATGGCAAAGCCTGATAATTTGATCAACTTATCCGGTGCCTGCAAATGCTGACTAACAGCGCGGCGGGGGCTTAAAATCCGTTTCGCGAAAGCGAGTGCGATTCCCGCCGCAGCAATGGCGCAACTCCTACCGGCGTCGAACGCGAACCGTGTCGATATGTACAAAGTCAGATTTCTCGTAATACCCGACGCCACCGCGCTGTAGCGAAATTTGTGCATGTCTGCTTTGGGTCAAAAGCAGCCGCTCAAAACAGTCTGGATATTAGCATCTGAGTGTCCGGTATTGGGGAAGAGCGGACACTCGTCACTCATCCGAGTGGCTGCTTTCGGCCAGAAGCGGACTTTGCGGGAGGCCAGTGCGGCTCGACGGTTCGCCATGGTGAGATTCTCACTCCACTTAGTATTTACAAGTCTCCTCGCCAAGCCGGAGAAACCGCGCCGCGTTCTTGCAAAGAATGGCCTCCTTCTGCTCATTTGTCAGGAAGTCAGCCTCGAGTATTGCGGTGATTCCCTCCTCAATAAGTGTGTCGGATCCGAAAAGTATACGATCAGCAAAACCGGCCTCGACAAGTCGTCGAAGAAAGGAGTAATACTCTGCTCGTGGAAAATAGTCGGTCCACTGTAGCAGGCCAACCTCGGCATAGACCTGAGGGTGCTGATAGAGCATAAAGACCATTTCATCAGCCATGGGCCACCCGGCGTGCAGAACGGCAACTCGAACTTTGGGGTGCCGAAGGAGTGCATCCTCCAGAAGCAGTGGGTTGCCAGCCGAGGCTCGATAGTTTGGTGCTCTGAGGTGGAACGGGTTCTCTTCGTAGGCGGAAAATGGCGGTCCAGGGCCCATGTGTATGAACATGGGCAGGTCATATTCCTCTGCCAAAGCAAAATAGGGCTCGAGCAAAGGATCCGAAGGCCCCAGGCCCATATACTGCAGGCCCGTCTCGCCCAGTGCCTGAATGCGACCGGCCTCGATGTCTTTCCGTAGCTGCTCGATGTCAGGCCAGTCACCACCGTCCTCAAAACATGGCCGACCCCAGTTGAAGGAGACGCCGTTTTCACACGGGAAGAGCAGACTTGGAATGGCGCGATCTCCCGCTCTCTCATACCACGCCGCGAGAATATCCGGCAGGCCCATGAGAACACTTACTCGAACATTAAGATTGTCCACCTGCGCAATCCAGGAATCCAGATCCGGCAGAAAATTGTCGAGCGCTCCGGGGCTACTTGGAGCGTGCATGTGCACGTCGATAACCGGCAGTTGCCCGTCTGACACTTGAGACTGGACCGGAATCGTGAGACTCGCCATCAATAGAAAGCAGAACATCAATTTTATTCTCATAACTCGCTCCCATTAGGTGTTTGGAAGTCCGGCCTATACATTAGTTACCTCGCAAAATCGCAGCATGACGCACACAATCTCGAGCAATAGCTAAATGTCGGCATCGGATCATAAGCGGACCCTTTAACTAAGTTTAGACTAATGTCCGCTTTAGGGCGGTGACCTCAACCGGTCGATGCCAGCGGCTGCTAGTGGGGTAAAGCAGACACTCAGATCACCTGAAAGTCATGAAAATGAGGGGCTGCTTTAGGCCAGAAGCGGAACTTGCTTCATCGCTGGTGCGATGTCATTTAGCGCTAATGACATAGTTGAGTATCTCAACGACTTGCGATGGAGTTGTAGCCCAAGCCATAGCGGAGGCATCCACTTCTTTGAGCGGGTGGATGATGTCCTCATCATGAAGCGTGATATACGGTTTGCCGATGGCTGAACAATACCCGGCATCAAATGCCGCGTTCCACTGTTTGTATTTGTCTCCAAAACGTACGACTGCAATATCACACTTTTCGATGAGCGTTTTCGTACGGATCGCATTGACCTTCGATGACTTGTGATCACGCCAAAAACTGCTGCTTTCGACGCCAAGCAGATCTCCCGCTGCGTCGCTGGCTTGATGATCTGTCACGGCAGACGTAAAGATGACAGGTAAATCGAGTCCTCTGGCACCGTCAACCAGTTGCTGTCGCCAGTCAGAATGGATTTCACCAGAGAGGTACACGTTCCAATTCATGGGCAGTTCCTATGTGGTATTGCGTGAATAGTGGACAGGTATAGTGACCCAGAAATTGCCAGCAAAAAATGGGAGTTTTCTCAAGAAGACGCAGAGCAAACGTTAGAAAGGATGCGGGGAAACCAAGACTTCATCGATCAGCTACCGCGCGGAACTGCGAAAGAAATTGAAATCGGGAACACTGGTACGTGGCTGTATACCGCGGCGGCCCTACGAGACGACATCATCCTCGAGCTAGGCCAAAGGACGAATTGAACATCATGTCTGCTTTGGGTCATTAGCGGCCTCTCAAAACAGAATAAATCTTACCATCTGAGTGGCTGGTATTGGGGTATACCGGACACTCGCCACTCAACCCCAGCGGCTGCTTTTCCCAATACCGGACACTCAGGTTGGATGAATCCAGGATGAGTGGCTGCTTTCGGCCAAGAGCAGCCGTTGAACCGCACACGTAGTGGAATAGACTATTCCGGAGAAGCGTCCATGTTGAACATGTCACGCGCGATGACCCAAACGCCGTTCGACTTTCTCCGCCACAAACCCGAAAATTTCAATGCTTCCGAAACTTCAGCCCCGCCATCCTTCGACCGGCTCCGACCGCGATAGTGGCCGTGCCCGTAGGCCCAGTCTCCGAACACCATAATCTCGTCAATCACGGATCGTGCTTCTACTGTGTCCCAATCGGCGAAGAAGGCTTCCCAAGAGGCGCGAATCGCCGGCTTTCCGTGCAGAGGGCTTTCGTTCGGTGGCAGTAGGACCGCATTTTCATCGTACAGTGTCATCAGAGTGTCCACGTCGCCCGCGACCAGCATTTCTGCATAGAAATCGTTGGTCCGCCGTATGGCCTCAGCGCCGTCGGCTTCGGAACCGTGGGCTATTCCCGCAATCAAGGACAAAAGCAGCAGACTGATCGTTAGTAATGTTCTTGGATTCATCGAATCGCGCCATGTCTAAAGTGTGCTTAACGGCTAATACAGCGACCGTCCGCTTTGGGTCAAAAGCAGCCGCTCAGAACAGTCTGGATATTATCACCTGAGTGGCTGGTATTGGGGTAAAGCGGACAGTTCCAAACTGGTCAATTTAGTGAAATCCAGTGGATGCTTTCGGCCAGAAGCGAACGTTGATGTCCCCTTAATTCGAATCGTCTTCGTTAGTACTACGCCTTATGACGAACCTTCCGATGTGATTTCACTATGTGCCAATTTCAGCAGCCGTAGGACATTGTCTGTAAGTTCCAACTGCTTTCGAAACTCATTGATCAAATCAGTCGTAATCACCGACTTCTGAATTAGAATATTGCGAAATTTTCTGGTGGCAAGCACCTCTAGGATGCTGGTTACTTCGACTGGCGGTGTTAGCGGGAAATCGTCTATCCGCACTACTGCTACCGCAGCATAGTCGAGATTTTCGATAATATATGGCTCGTAAATTTGAACTAACTCCATTTCATGCGTGTTCTGTACCAATGTAATCACCCGTGCCGCCGCATAATACTCTGCTAGCGCATTCTTAAGCGGTCTGCTCCGTATAATTCTTAGATCACCCGATCCTGTCATATTCGCGTAGGCACGGTTGACAAGGAAAAGTGACGACATATTGAGAATCTGACCGAAATTTTCATTTAATTCAGATACCGACATGCTTGGGGTTTCAAGCGTCGATTGTTCCTGCAAGACAAGCATGCTTCGAGCAGTTTCCCCGAGCTCCGCCGCCTGATCTTCCAACAATGATTTGTTTCGTTCAAAATCTTCCTGAAGCTCAAGTAGGTACACGGTCTCAAGCTGGGCCTCTTGCCGGCCGTCCCACAACGTGTCGATCCAAAATGCCAACAAAATGCTGACTACGACTGCTACTCCCTCCGCGGCAGTGCGTTTCCATTGAATATTATTGATATTCGTCATATTTATATTCGCATTTGGTTATGTCCGCTTCGGTTTAGAAGCGGCCCTCACGAGTTTACCAGCCTAGTGTCTGCTTTCGGCCAGAAGCAGAATTTGAATTAAAGGCCGCCCCAACGCCAACGAACTGGTCTCTCGCCTTTCCAAACAACGATTGCAATAAGTAACGCGGTTGCGGCGACTATGAACGATGTACGAACATACGGTGTTGAAAGCATAGGTCTGATGCCTAATAACGCGATTGTGTACGCGACATAGACGACCCATCCTTGCCATTTGGCTGGTAAAAACCAACCTATGCCAAAGCTTTTTGCATAGAACCAAAGGTTTTCATTGGTAACCGTCATGACAGATGTCTGTCCGGTCACTGCGCAATGTCCGTTGGATGAATGCCTTCGCCCAATACGAAGCGCGAGCCGACCGCCCCAATTACAGCAGTCTCTCGATTGAGGTTTAGTCCTTCTCGCAGTCGAAACATGGGTTCGATCCCGGTGCAGTGTCCTGCCATCAGGTTCTGAACACCAATGTCGACTAATTTGTTAGCAGTCCAGTCCAGAGTTTCTTCGGTTGCGGAGAACAGGTGCATGCCACCCATCAGAGCGTGTACCGAATGGTCCTGAATATCACGCTGTACTTGTTCCAGGAGGTTCACGGAACCGGAATGACCGCAACCCAGCAGCACTATTGGACCTTCAGGTGTAACTATCGTTAGTCCCTGACTGTCCGGAACATGATCCACGACCCATTCGCCATCGATTTTCACGTCGATAGAATTGCCGTACGTTTTCTCGGCATGCGTTCTTTTGACGGGTCCGGTGATCCAGATCGACGGCAGTATTTCTGTCGGCTCTGAGTAAACCCTGAATTCGACTCCCTTGGACTCCAGTTTCTTTCGAGTGTCGATCATTCCATTTTGTTCTGTATTGCTGCTTCCATTCGCGCTTCGCCGGGAGTTAAAAAAACCTTCTGCGACATGAACGCGCTGCATCGAAGTTGGATTTTTCATGCGTGCGTTCTCAAACAACGCGACGAGGCCACCCATGTGGTCCGGATGCCAGTGGCTTAAGACAATATCGGTCACGCAGGAAAGGTCCACGTCCAGAACTGCTATGTTCCGCAGAACTGTGTCAGCGTAATACCCGGTATCGAAAAGCACGCACTGGCCATCGACTTGCACCAGCGCAGAGAATCCCCATTCGCCGACTGTGGATCCATCGGCGAGGTTCGAGGACAAGATAGTGACCTCGACATCTTCGGCCGCGTGGGGCGCCTTAGCTACCGTATCCTGATCAACTGCCAAACATGCACCAATCAGGAACAAGACATTAACTAGTGTGTGAACGTGTGGGCGAATACGCATTACGGCCTCCCTTTTCGTAGTGTGCGCGTGAGTGAGCAGCTGGTTGTAGTGTCCACTCTGAATTGTTAACAGACGCATACAGTCATTTTAGCTGATTGGCCGTTTTCGGTCAGAAGCAGTCAATGTGTTCAGTCAGAAAGGAGGTTCGCCCCTGGCTATGGCGGCCATGGCCGCTGCTATGTCAGGTTGCTGCTCGAATTTTGGCAAGTCGGCGGAACGACTCAACCATTGCTGTTCGCGAGAAGTCCAAACATGTGCCTGAGGCTCGAGAACATCCGTATCTTCCAGAGTTCCAGGCTTCAGTCGAATGACGTCGGGCATTTCGGGATTCTCGTGGAATATCCGATTACCGCATTCGGGACAAAACCAGCACACAGCAACACCACCGGCGTCAGTAGGTCGTTCCCAGCGCTTCAATTCACCGGATAAAACCTTAAATCCGTTGCGATTGAGGATCATCGACACGCTAAACGCGCTTGTGGATAGTTTTTGGCAGTCTTTACAGTGACAGGCAACGGTTACGAGTGGCTCGTCGGTTAACTCGTAGTTCACATTGCCGCACTGACATGATCCGCTGGCAGGAAGTTTCATTGTGTCTCCATCAAGTGGTCAAGTTGTCCGGCACCATTTCGGATGTGCTGACTTGTCTCCAGGACACCTCGGGCGGGTTGCGCAGTAAATTGTCAACGTGTGTTTGGAACGCTTTTGAGGTTAGCGATCCATCGCTTTGCCACCACCCCAGAACCGCTTCAATTTGTAGAGCTCCAACAATGAATCGCTCGTAGGGCGCCCAGACGTCTTCGGTCAACAGACCTCGTTGATGTTGTCGAAACATCCCTTCAAGAATGTGGAATGATTTTGCGATGAACCACAAATACGCTCGCACGTCCTCGTCGCTCATTTCCTTCCAGTTTTCTGCCGCCAGATCGTAAGCTCTCGCCAGGTTGGGGTTTTCGATCATATTGTCGTGCAGCTCGGCCCAGGTGACTCCAAACTGTACCTCTAGCTCTGCTCGCTCAATTTCGGTGTTCTGCTTGAGCTGGATTGCCAGGTACCACAGGGATACCAGTACAGCTATCGCAGCGACAATTTCGGCAATAATACCGGCGGTCTCCCATGTCATAAGAATTCTCCGATTGTGCGAATCTGGCTGGGAATATTGACTGTTGATACAGACGGCGCGCCGCAGCGCCCGGCCCGCTTTGCTTCACATGCGAATGTTTTTCATCATTCTAGCCTAATGTTGGCTTCTGAACGGAAAGGGGCCGACTCGCACCTGCCAAAAACCAGTGATCTGACGGCCGATTCCGCCCGCAAGGGGGCGTCCCGCTATCGCCGCTGCTAAACTTATGCATGAACAGTGAGGCAATGTCATGAGACCCAAAGCGTTGCTACCCTGCGGTATGTGTCTTGTTGGACTATTTGGTTGCATCTCGCCCGTTGAGAAACCAACCAGCAATGTCAGACTGGGGATGTCGGCGGACGAAATATCTTTCATTTTGGGAGATCCCTC
>JBLHLN010000086.1:0-8456 GCA_047620565.1 Woeseiaceae bacterium | reverse complement strand
GACGGCGAATGCATGAGTATCGTTCTCGTAAATGACCGGCCCGTGACGCGTGAATTTCAATTCAATTGTGGTCGCTTTCTGATCCCTAATTAACACCTGTTCCGAGATTGACGTAAAGGTTTCCCAACGGTCTTGATACCGGTACTTGCCGTCATCTTTTTCGTACACATACAAATCTTCCTGATCAATCGGAAAAATCGTAAGGCCAAAGGCAATACGATCATTGTGACCAATGGAAATACCTGGAAGCGAGGGCTCGCCAGCACCAATAACGTTCATGCCTGGTGCCACAAGATGTGTGATATAGCGCAAGGACGGAACAGAATGGCCGCGATGCGGATCGCTGGCCAGGATTGGTCGACCAGTACTGGTTCGCGATGGTGCGACAACCCAGTTGTTGCTGCCATGACCAATTTCGCCGTCACTCAGCAACGGGTTCATTACTGTCCGCAATGGTGTCTCAAACGACACTGCGGATTTGGCCAGCGAATAGGTATTCAGAACGTCTTCCGGAATGACACAAGGGTCGAGGCCGTCCGGAATACGTGTTGTCCAATCAGGCTCAAGCTGTTTCCTGGCAGCATCCACAACGAGTCCAGCCTCACACGCAATGCGTGCACGCCGTACCTCTGCGGAGACGTTTCTCAGCAGGCCGTGACTCCTGATCCTCACCACGTCTGCCGCGTTCCACTTCGCGGGCCGGTAGTCGAGCATTTCGAATTCGACCGGCAATAGATCCGTATGCTCATCGAGCAGATCGATATAAGCATTTATTCCCGCTGTAAATGCTTCTGCGATACGTTTGGCGTCAGAACCGTACGCGAGCCATTCACGGTACATGTCGCCGCGATACAGGAACAAGCGGGTTGCCCGATCCTGCATGACGTATTGCTCGCCGAACACTTCGGACAACATGCCAAGTCCACGTCGACGCCAGGTGTCGATTTGCCACAATCGATCCCTGGCCGCATTAAACCCCTGCACAAAGAAAGCGTCATAGTGCGTGTTGGCAAATATGTGCGGAACGCCCCACTCATCAACTATAATCTCGGCCGGTTTTTGCAGGCCCGACACAACGAATTGCTGGTCACTCGCTGCAGCGGTACTGCAGATGATCATTGCGATAATTGCCGGTGCCAGTATTTTTTTCATTATTGGCTCCGGATTGCTGCGTTATTTTTCTGGTTGAATAATATTCTCAAACGAATATTGCCTGCAGTTGCGGTGGTGTGGCCGCCATGTAGTCGGGTTTAACCTGTGACAGTTCGTCATGGTCGCCGAAACCCCATAATACGCCGACAGAACTGATCTTGTTGGCATGGGCCGCGCGGATGTCGCCGGCACGGTCCCCAATCATGACTGCGGTCCTGGAATCGACTCCCGATGCTATTATTCGCTCCAGCTGCGCGGTTTTGTGAACGTTTGTGCCGCCGCCATCTACGAACGAAAAATGCGGGTCGAGGTCGAAATGTTCAACGATTTTCCGTGCATAGTCGGCGCGTTTCGCAGTACAGACACCGAGTTTATAACCAAGAGCAGATAACTGCCCGATGATCTCAGGAATTTCCTCATAAATTTGATTTTCTGCGTAGCCGACCAGGGTGTATCTCTCCCGGTATTTATCAATCAGGTCATGGGTGACTTCTTGTGACAACGGTCCGAGCAGATGCTCGAAAATTTCGCTTAGTGGCGGGCCTATCATCGGCCTTATCGCCTCAGGGTCAGCGGCTGCAAACTGCAAAGACTCAAGCGCGAAATTGACGCTTCGGGATATACCGACGAAAGGGTCGCTGATTGTCCCATCAAGATCGAATATGAGTGTTTCGTAAGTCACGGCAGCAGAATAGATGTCAATGTCAGCGCAAGTCAAAATATTGATTCGCACAATGTGACGCGCTGGTTCGACGTGGCTAGATGCTGCGTTTCGATTGCGGTATGGTCGCCGGTCTCGAATAACAATAAGTGATCGCAAATGAATCATATCTCCATGCAGCAGAATTTCGGGGCGCGGCGGTTGTCGTATTTTGTCGCCGCAGCAGTATTGCAGCTGATCGCGTCTGCCGCGTTCGCTGAAACAACCGCATTCGTCGGCGCAACGATCATGCCGGTGTCAGACGACCCCATTGAAGATGGTGTACTGATCGTGGAAGACGGAAAAATTCGCGCGCTTGGCACGCCCGGATCGGTGCGTATTCCCAGAGATGCAGTACTGATTGACGTCGCCAACTCGGTGATTATTCCCGGCCTGGTTGACACGCATAGCCATATAGGGGAGCCCGCCGGGGCTGACCGGTCATCCCCGATTCAACCAGAGGCGAGAGTCCTGGACTCCATTAATGTGCGTGATGCTGGTTTCAAGCGCGCTCTGGCCGGCGGTATTACCACAGTAAACCTGATGTCCGGTTCAGGACATCTCATGAGCGGACAAACTATCTACGTCAAGCTACGCGAAGGCAATGCCATAGAGACGATCGCATACAAAAAGGAAAACGGTAGTGTCGATGGTGGAATGAAAATGGCGAACGGCTCAAATCCACGACGGGATCCACCTTTTCCTGGCACTCGTGCGAAGGCCGCATCGCTGGTCCGGCAGAAATACGTGGCGGCACAGGAGTACATGAAAAAGATTGAAGCTGCGGACGGCGATGAAGAGAAAATGCCGGATCGTGACCTGGCCATGGAGGCGCTTGTCGAAGTGCTAAAAGGCGAGCGAATTGTGCACCACCATACGCATCGCCATGACGACATTCTGACCGTATTGCGGCTGCAGAAGGAGTTTGGCTACCGCGTAGTTCTGCACCATGTTAGTGAGGCACACAGGGTGGCAGACGAGATCGCGGCAGCTGACGTTCCGGTGTCCCTTATCATGATTGACAGCCCTGGTGGCAAGCTGGAGGCAATGTACATCGATTTCAAAAATGCCCCGGCGCTTGAGCAGGCTGGCGCCAGGGTCGCGTTTCACACTGATGACTACATCAGCGATTCGCGATTGTTCATGCGCATGGCAGCTCTGGGCGTGAGGGCAGGCATGACGCGTGAGACCGCGTTGAATGCGTTGACGCTCGAGCCAGCCAAAATGCTGGATCTCGATGACCGCATTGGTTCACTGGAGCGCGGCAAAGATGCCGACTTCGTTGTGTTGTCTGGCGATCCGTTCAGCGTCTATACGCGCGTACAGCAAACCTGGGTTGAAGGCGTGAAACGATTCGATATTGACGACGCGGATGATCGCGCTGTTGCAGAAGGCGGCTTTGGCGCGCTGCAACCTTCCGTAGTTCATGAATTTCACGGATACGAGGAGGGACACTGATGAAATATTCAATTCTCAAATTACTATTTTCCTGTGTCCTGATGGTTTCTTTTTCGGTTCAGGCACAGGACATTGCTGTGCGTGCCGGAACTATTCATACCGCCGCAGGTGATGTGATCGAAGATGGCGTAGTAGTTATTCGCGACGGCAAGATCTCCGCAGTCGGACCCGCCGCGTCCGTCAACATTCCCAGCGGGCTGACCGTGCTTGATGCAGCCGTTGTGACTCCGGGTCTGATTGATGCGCATTCAGTAGTCGGTTTGGCCGGGTATATGAATCAGGATGATGACCAGGATCAACTGGAGCGGTCTGAGCCAATACAACCAGAATTGCGGGCCGTTGACGCTTATAACGCTCGTGAACCGCTGGTGGAGTGGTTGCGGACATTCGGTATTACAACCATTCACACCGGTCACGGCCCCGGCGAGATAATTTCCGGTCAGACGCTCATAGCCAAGACTACTGGCAACACAGTAGCGACCTCAGTCATCAATCCTGCCGCAATGGTAGCTGCGACAATCGGCGAAGGCGCGGTGATTTCCGGCAATGAAGGTCGCAAGACACCTGGCACGCGCGGCAAGGTCGCTGCGATGCTTCGTACCGAGCTGGTGAAAGCACAAGGCTACGCGGCGAAAGGCGCTGCGGCTGCCGAAGATGACGAAAAGGATGCGCCGCCACGGGATCTCCGGCTGGAAGCCCTGGCCAGTGTGCTTGCGGGCGATACGCCCTTGTTGATTACGGCAAATCGGCACAATGACATCATGACGGCGCTGCGCATCGCCGAGGAATTTGATATCAATATCGTCCTCGATAGTGCCTCGGAAAGTTATCTTTTGCTGGATGAGATCAAGGCAGCAGGCGTGCCGGTCATTGTTCATCCGGCGATGGCCCGGGCGGGCGGCGAACGGGACAATCTTTCATTCACGACGGCAGAAAAACTGATCAACGCCGGGATACCGACTGCTTTTCAAAGTGGCTTCGAAGGATACGTGCCGAAAACCCGCGTGGTTCTATTTGAAGCCGCACTAACGCTGGCGTACGGGTTGAGATTCGAACAGGCGCTTGCGGCAATTACCATTGATGCCGCAAAGATTCTTGGTATTGAAGATCGCGTTGGCAGTATCGAGGTGGGTAAAGATGGTGATCTCGCGCTGTATGACGGTGATCCGTTTGAGTACACCAGTCACGCTGTGGGAACGATCATTGATGGCGTTCAGGTTAGCGACAAAACCCACTAGGTGTCTTGTTGTCGAATAAGAAAGGGCAGCATCAGCTGCCCTTTTTTTTGTGACTTGGTAATTGACTGTCTAGCGGAACAGTGAATTTCTTGCTGCGTACTGCCAACTCAGGAAGCTAAGCAGCAAAAAATCGGCGCCATACACGTAGATGAATGCATCGCCTAGTATTTCACGTGGTGTTTTAGCCCAAAACAACGCGAAAAAAGCGTGGCATGCGGCAATAAAAAATATCCAGAACAGGACATGCTTCGCCCACTCTTTTCCTTGCATCGCGAAGCGACCAAGATTGCCAAAGAGTACCGCGAGAAACAGGACCATTGTTGGGATAACAAAGTGTTTACCTATAATGAAGCTCTGCAGGACTCCAAGGGTTGCAACTATCGCAACGATCCATGCCAGAAGTTCAAGAGAGTGTTCAAGCGAAAAGAGTTTCTTCATGCCAATCCTTTGATCTTACTGTCGGTCCGGTGGAGTGCCGTAAGGATAGTAGTTTTCAAGTGTTACGTTTTCGTACGGCAGCGCATCGAGTCGAATGGTGCCAACGAACGCATCCGGTGCGTCAACAATAATGATGGTCTTAGCATAGCCGGTCTCGTCAAACCCTCTCCTGAAATGCACCCGCGATTTTAGTGCGAAGACATCGTAGTTATCCGGATCGAGCGGTCCAAACCTCAATTCGTCCGTCCAGAGTATCTGTTTCAAAGCAGGGGTGATGATTAGCGAATTACGATCTCCGAAATCAACGATTGCTACCTGGTCATAAGCAAATGCTTCACCGAGGTAGGTCAGAGTGCCATCGATTTGTACAGGATCTCCGCTGGCGGGCCCTGCAAAGCCTCCGACGCGCATGCTGAATCGGTCGCCAACTTGCGCGTTAACCTTTGCAAGAGAGGCCAGAACATTCTCGTCTCGTACGGTCGCAATAAGTACACCACTCAAATTCTGTTCGACGACTTCTTTTAGTGTATGCGTAGCGTCACCACTTCGGTCACTGTAGTCGGCCAGAACAATAGGCGTTGCGCCAGCGGCAAAAGCCGTGGCAGCCTGTGTCGCGGCGACATCCGGCTGGGGGAATTCCTTGCCAAACAGATCTTCCTTTACGCGCCAGACATAGTCAGACATATCGTCCGCGATGCGATCTGCCAGTTCCTGATCGTTGTTGGTCATTACGTGGACTGTTGCGCCAACATCGGGGACATCGGCCCAGGGAAATCCATAAAACACGCTGACATAAACGTCTTCCTCACGCGATTCCCAGCGACGGGCACGCTCCATGATGTTCATTGCCGGGGACTGGCCGGTCCATTGCAGGACGGTTGGGGTTATAACGCCTGGCTTGCGTGTTGCAGTAGTGGATTTATAGAGGCCGCGCGCCTGTTGTACCAGCGAGCGAAGCGAGCGCGCGCCCTGAATCCCCGCGTCATAGTGCGGGTAGCGCTTGGTTACAAAAGCCATGTTCGCCCATTGCAGGAACTCTGCATCCTCGTTTCCATGAAGGTCGAATGACGCAACAATCGGTACGTCTGGCCCAACGACTTCACGAAAACGTCGTGCTATCTCAGCCTCTGGCCGGGGAATATTGCGAACCGCCATAGCGCCGTGCAACGCAAGATAAACACCGTCGACTGGCAGCGCTTCGCGCAGGTCCCTGAGCATTCCACCCATAAAATGGTTGAAAGCCTCTTCCGTGCTCCAGCTCGCTGATGAACCGCCAAATACCCTGCCCGGCGACGTCAGACCGACCAATTCGACATCCGGGTGTTCCCGGGCAGCTGCCACAAACCCACGAATGTATGTGCTTGAAGCGGCGAGAACCTCGTCGCCAACATATGGCGGGCGCAATTTCGTCCAGCGCTCGATGTCGCTGTCGCCGCCGGGACAGAAAGTGCAGGTCTCGTGGGCAAACGTCATAACGGCAAAGCGTAGTTTATCGTCTGCTACGGATGCGTCGACGTCGACATCAGGTTCTGGTGTACAGGCAGCGAGAACAAGATAGCAAGCGGCTGGCAGAAAGAAGCGTTTCATTGCAGCGTCCCTGGGTTTATTGTAATTGTTTAATGGGCGGGTTTTGTGCGGCTATCATAACAAGCAATGCTTGCCGGGACGTAATTGGGAAGTGAGCCAAGCTATACTCTTTGTCAGTGGGCCGGGGAGGGCTAAAATGAAACTGAAGTTCACCGTGTATCTGCAAATTCTTGCAGCCGTAATTGCGGCAGAAACGTTGCCCCTGGAAGTTGCTTTGGCGCAGGATGAGGTCGAAAATCCGCCGACGCTGAAGCTTGACAGAATCATGTCGTCGCCGGCTTTCGCCGGCCAGACGCGTGCGCCTGCGGCGCAAGTATCGGCGTATGAAGTCGAGACACTTGTCGGCGGGTTGTCATTGCCCTGGGCACTGGCATTTTTGCCTGACGAAGAAATTCTGATTAGCGAGTATGCGACCGGCAATATGCTCGTTCTTGATGACAACGGCAAATTGTCTGAACCGGTTAGTGGATTGCCTGCGTTTTCCCATGAAGGCTGGGCGGGATTGTTTGATATCACGCTTGATCCCGACTACGTCGACAACGGAATCGTCTATTTCTCCTACACCGCGCCTTCCGGCGATGCGGAATCGCCGAATATTCCACGTGTCGCCAGGGGGCGGCTTGACCGCGCCAACCTGCACATGACCGACGTTGCTGTCCTCCTGGATGGCAATGCCTGGCAGGAGATGCATTTCACGGAAGATGGCAAGCTGCTGGTATCAGGGACAGGCGCCGGCGACGCACAGGATCTTGCAGCGTCGAATGGAAAATTATTTCGCATCGAATCTGACGGCTCTCCCGTTAGTGACAATCCATTTGTTGATAATCCACAGGCACTGGCTCAGATATACAGCTACGGTCATCGAGATATCTCCGGCATTGCTACCCACCCGCAAACGGGCGAAATCTGGATAACGGAACATGGGCCTCGCGGCGGGGATGAGCTGAATGTAATTCGTCGTGGAGCCAACTTTGGCTGGCCGGTAATATCGTTTGGTACGGACTATACGGGCGAACAGGTTGGGTCCGGAAAAACCTCGCAGGACGGCATGGAGCAGCCGCGATATTTCTGGCGACCATCAATCGCGCCGTCAGGCTTAATGTTTTACAGCGGTGAAATGTTCCCGGAATGGCGCGGAAATTTGTTTGTCACGTCACTGTCTGGTCAGCACATCACACGTCTCGTGCTGCAGGACGACCGCGTTATCGCAGAGGAAAGACTACTGGTCGAACGGGCGGAACGCATTCGGGAACTCAGGGTCGGACCGGACGGTGCGTTGTATGTTCTAACGAACGAAGAGGGCGACGCACCAGGAGGAACTGCGGAACTCCTGCGAATTTTCAAGTAAGCGGGCAACCCGCTTTATTTGGCAATCTCTACCTTCACGCCGTGCATCTCGCCGGAGCGGCATTCGCCGCGGATACGATGGCTCAATTTTCGTATTGATCGCTACGGCGCAGCCAATACATGTTGTGTTTGCCCTCTCCCTTTTCGTCGCGGCCGATGGGTGTCAGGTCGAGCATATTGTAGGCGCCGTTTATCAGGTCCAGACCGCGGGCATAGGTGGAATAGGTGTGAAATATTTCGCCTGAGTCATCTTTGTAAAAGACACTGAATCCGGGACCCTCCGATGCCGGGAACCTGGTTTGCCTGTAGTTGTAATACATCTCGCCTTTTTCTACTTCATCCGTCGTAAAACTTACGTGAAAGTCACGATTGAAGTCGCTACCCAGCGACGAAACCCACTTGAAGCTCCAGCCCATTCTTTGTCGATACGCTTCCAGCTTGTCCAGTGAAGTGTTCGAAATGGCGAGCAGGGTGGTGTCACGATGCGCCAAATGCACATCGACGCCATTATAGTTGTCAGCCCAGAACGAACAGCT
>JBLHLN010000085.1:0-8470 GCA_047620565.1 Woeseiaceae bacterium | reverse complement strand
GTTCCTGTTCGCGACGCATTGCCTGGGCCTCTTCCTGGCTCATGCCTTCCTGTTCCTGCGGTTCTCCGGACTGTTGCGCTTCCTGCGCTGCTCGCTCCAGTTCCTGCTGCATCGCCTCAAGATCTTCCTGGTTCACGTTTTCTTCATCACGCACGGATTGTTCACCTTCAGACCCCGGCTCACCGCTTGCACCCTCTTCGCCCGACTGATCAGACTGGCTCTCACCTTCCGACTGTTCTGCGCCACCGCCAGCCTCAGAGGAATTTTCCTGATTGCCCTGTTCGCCGTCTTGCGAATCCTGGTTTTGTTCCAGCATGTCTTTCAGCAGATCACGGTTGTACATCGCGTCTGCAGAATCCGGTGCTATTTCCAGGACCTCTTCGTAGGCATCGATCGCAGATTCGAATTCACCCAATTTGGCGAGCGCGTTGCCAAGGTTGTACAGACTTTCTGCATCTTCCTCGTTTGCGAAACCTGCCGCACTACCCGTGTATTCTCCGCTGCGATAATTTGCAACAGCGCGCCAGCGCGGATCTTCAAATAATGCAGCCGCGTCTGCAGCATCGCCCTCCTGCAACATTGCCTGCCCCTGCTGATCCTTGGTTTTCCACAGGTCGTCCCAACCGAAAGCATAAGCCTGTTGCGGGGCCGGCAATACAAATACCAGCAACATAAGTACCAGCCCGCGGCGAAACGCCATCGCAGCCATCGGCACCAGCAGCAACAGCAATAGCGGGCCTTCTTCCTGCCACTGATCGGTTGCCAGTGAATTGTCAGACTCGGAACCGGTCCCGGAGCCAACCTCGCCAGACAATATTGCGTTTATGTCACTGTCGTCCGCGACCATCACTGCAAATCTGCCCCCACCCGCTGCCGCGAGCCTCTTGAGCGTCGTCGTTTCCAGCCTCGGAACGGCAAGATTGCCGGACCTGTCTGTGACGAAGCCGCCGCCTGCACGTGGAATCGGCGCACCTTCGGTTGTACCCACACCCAATACAGAAAGTGTGAAGCCTGCGTCGCGCAATTCTTCCGCTGCCCGTTCCGCCGCCGGCGACGCACCACCGTCGGTAATCAGCAAGACCTCGCCGTACACGACCCCTGCCTGTTCCAGCAGTTGCCTACCCTTGTTGATAGCGGCAAGTGGATAACTGCCGCGACTGGGCATGATGTCGGTACTTAAGGAATTGACTAGTGCAGCGACCGTATCTGCATCCGTCGTTAGCGGCGTCACGGTAAATGCGTTTGATGAATAAACCACCAGCGCGGTTTGTCCACTGCTGCGCTTTTCCAGAATATCGAGAATTTTTAGCTTTGCTCGCGTTAGCCTGCTCGGCGTTAAGTCCTGTGCATCCATTGAGCGGGAAAGATCGAGCGCAATTACGACTGACTGTTCGGATCTAAATACCGGTTGTTCAACCCTGTTCCAGCTCGGCCCGGCAAGTGCCAGCGTCGCCAGAACGCCACCGAGCAGGACAAGCCACCAACGATAAGTCAGGCCCTTGATCTGTGATCGCGAAAGCACGTAAGGTGCCAGCGCTTCGTCAACCACCAACTGCCAGCTACCTGGCGCGAGACGCCGACGCGCAAGCGAATACGACAACGCAGCGACGACGGGCAGCGCCCAAAGCCACTCCGGCCGCAACCATTGAAAGTCAGCCAACATTGAATTCTGCCCTGCGGTTTCGAGCCGCCTGCAAACCGGCAAGGTAATTCATGATGGCAAGGAACATCGCCAGTACGAATGCCCCGCCAAGCGGCCAGTAGTACAACGATTTAACCGGCCGAAAACCTGCTTCCGGTTCTGCTACCGGCTCCATCTCATCCAGCAAGCGATAAATTTCCTGCAGGCCGGCAGTATCCTTGGCGCGAAAATACTGGCCGCCGGTCAGGCTGGCGATCTGCGTTAGCGTCGCCTCATCAAGATCTGCCGACGGGTTGACCCTGCGCATGCCGCCGGTAATCGACGACACCACCATTTGTTCGGCGCCAATACCGATTGTGTAAATCCTCAAGCCGATTTGCTGTGCGAGCTCCGCCGCTTTGATCGGTTCAATTTCACCGGCGGTGTTGGCACCATCGGTCAGCAGGATCAGGACCTGCTCTCCGCCAATTCCGCCCTGATCGTGAATTCTTTTTACGGCCAGCGTGATGGCGTCGCCGATTGCTGTCTTCTCGCCAGCGAGGCCAATAAAGGCTTCCATTAGCAACGTGTTTACAGTCTCGCGATCAAGCGTCAGCGGCACCTGCAGGTAGGCGCGCTCACCAAACAGGATCAGCCCGATTCGATCGCCTTCGCGTCGACCAATAAAATCGCCGGCCACGGCCTTGGTTGCAGTCAGGCGGTCAACGCGCCGGCTGCCGAGCTCGAAATCCTTTGCGTCCATGCTGCCTGACAGATCGACTGCAAGCATCAGGTTACGACCTGAAACCGGCACATCCAGTTCGTCGCCGATGCGCTCCGGTTTTGCCGACGCCAACACCAGCAGCAACCAGGCGATGACTGCAATCCAGAAGCGCCAGTTCAGCAATTGTTCAACCTCTGAGCGGTCGCTCAGAACAGCGAAGCCTCTGAAACTCGGAACTTTAAGGCCTGCATCCTGTGAACCGACCACTGCCGGCATCAATGCGCGAACAATGAGCGGCAATGGCAATGCCAGCAACATCCATGGCCAGGCCAGCGACCACATCAGAAAACACCTTCTGGTAATGACTTGGTCAGGCGTTGCTGTACGGCCTTGATCAGACCCTCAACATCAACTTCGTCGGCCACCGTTTCGCGCTTGCGGTATGGCAGGGTATCGAGCGTCTGTCCCGCGCCTTTGGAGAAAGGTTCATCATCCAGTCCGTGATCCAGCCATTGCAGCCAACGTTGTCCTGTTAGTCGCGCGACTTTATTTCGTGGTGCATAGGCAAGCATCGTTCGACGCAGCAACTCCGATAATTCTATTGCCAGGGTCACGGCATCCATACCACTCGCGAATTCGCCTTTCACGCGCGCCAGTTCTCGTAATGCAACACGCCGTGCCGCATTCCAGCGCCATTTTTTGTACGCACGAAATAGCAGGTAACCAAGACCGGCAAGAGCAAGCGCAATCAGGAACCACCAGCCAGGCGCGAGCGGCCACCAGCCGATCACTTGTGGCAAATGCAGGTCTCTGAGTGGTATTTGTTCCGGATCCATATCTATTGCTTTACTAGTTTCTTCGTCGACCCAGCGCCTGCTGCAACAACTGTACCGGATCGTTCTCGGTAGACAGCGGTAACAGGTGAACACCGTATCGTTGGCAAAATGCTTCCATCATCTGCATGCGATCTTCAAATGCATGACGATAGTCCGCACGCGCGCTGCGAGCGAATGTGTCGATGGCCATTTCATCGTCATGACTCACAAGGCGGTAACGACCCGGCGGCGGCAGTTTCCTTTCCAGCGGGTCGCTCAGATAAATGGCCAATACTTCATTATGGCGTGCAATTCCGGACAGGTGAGACTGCGCCGAGCGCGACAGACCAATGAAGTCGCTCACTATGACCACCAGGCTCCCGGGATGGGTCACTCGCCGCAATGACGACATCGCCTGGGTAAGTGGCGCCTCTTCATCAACATCCGCCTGATCGTCGCTGGGTTTCCAGTCCGGGTGAGTAACAAGCTCATGCACGTAGCGCAACGCGGCCTGGCGACCAAGTCTTGGCCGGAGTTCGTGATGTGTGGCATCGCCGAAAACAATACCGCCAAGCCTGTCACCACGATGATGCGCTGCCCAGGCAATGAGTCCGGCAGCGCGGCAGGCATTGACGGACTTAAAGCATCCGCGTGTGGCGAAATGCATGTTGCTGCGCAGGTCGGTCATGATCAAAACCGGCCGTTCACGTTCCTCACGAAATAACTTGGTATAGGCCTCGGTGCTCCTGGCGGTCACACGCCAGTCGATATTGCGCGGATCGTCACCGGGCTGGTACGGGCGCGATTCGTCGAACTCCATGCCGCGCCCTTTGAAGTGCGATACGTAGGCACCGGTTTGCAGTGAGTTAACGCGCAACACGTCAAGCGCTATGGCCCGGGCCGGGCCACTCAGACGAATCAAACCGGCCTGGCTGACGCTGACCGGTGATGCCTCCGCATGTAGCTTGTCGTGGCGCATGAGCAATCGTTCCTGCTAAGGAACACCTACTCCGTCCAGGACGCCTTCGATAACCGAGTCCGGCAAAACGCCGTCAGCTTCCGCCTCAAAGCTCATTACCAGCCTGTGGCGCAGTACGTCCGAGGCCACCTCCTGGATATCTTCGGGGCCGACGTAATCGCGGCCGTTAAGCCACGCATGCGCGCGTGATGCGCGATCGATGCCCATACAGGCACGCGGGCTGGCGCCGTACATCACTTGTCCTTCCAGATCCTTGTTGACAGCACCCGGGTTCCTGGTAGCGACGACAACATTAACGATGTATTGCTCGAGCTCGTCAGAAAGATGCAAGTTGAGAATCTGCTGACGGGCATCCATCACCGTTGTTTCCGGCATGGGCACCGGCGGGGCAAATGCATCGCGCTCACCAGACTTCGCCTCGTCGCGGTTAAGTATGAGAATCTTGCGTTCGTCTTCAGGCGTCGGGTAACCAACCTGAACGTGCAGCAGAAATCGATCAAGCTGCGCTTCCGGCAGCGGGTAAGTACCTTCCTGCTCGATCGGATTTTGCGTCGCCATGACCATGAATAATTTGGGCAGCTTGTAACTGCTTTCGCCGACTGTGATCTGTCGCTCTTCCATCGCTTCGAGCAATGCTGACTGAACTTTCGCCGGTGCCCGGTTAATTTCATCGCCGAGGATCAGGTTGTGAAAAAGCGGTCCCTCACGAAACTCGAAAGTGCCCTCCTGCGGTCGGTAAATGTCAGTACCTGTCAGATCGGCAGGCAGCAAGTCCGGCGTGAACTGCAGCCTGTGAAAACTTCCCTCGACGCTTTCAGCGAGCACTTTAATTGCGCGGGTCTTGGCAAGCCCCGGCGCCCCTTCCACCAGCAGGTGACCGTCGCAAAGCAAAGCGATCAGCATACGGTTGATCAGGTGCGACTGACCAACGATCAGGCTGCTCACGTGAGCTTCGAGTTGTTGAAATTGTTCTGAAACGGTCATTACTGGCTCCGGGTATAAAACGGCGTGCCATTGTAGTGGTGATACGCCGACAGTCCAACTGGTCAGGGAAGTATTTGTCTCATCCTGCAATTCAGCGGTTTTCTTATTATTTGGCTAACTGGCCGAGGTTTGAGGATAATGAGCCATTCGGACCATCAATTAAGCCAAACATTGCAAAAATCTGCCAATTATTTGCACCGTGGAGGTCGCAGCGCCTGCCGTTGGACTTGTCTGCTGGCTTTGCCACTGGTATTGGCCGGCGCCTGTGAATCGCCTGAACCGGCGGTCGTTGCGCCCGCAAGCAAATGTGCCGAAGACGGCCGGCTGACCGCCGACCTGTACGGCGGACTGCAGGCCTCTCTGGACTGGCGGGCAGAAGTGCTGGAATGCGACGGGATGCCGCGTCCAAATGGAGAAGGCGCACGGCTGCATTTTGCCGGCCCCGCGCAGGACGGCAGCGCCAAACGTTCGCTGGCATTTATACTGGCAATGCCGGATTTACAGCAGGGCGAGACGGCAGCCGAACTGCCAACCAATGTGACCGTAATTGAGGAAGGTACCGGTCGCTTCTTTGCCACCCAGGACAAGCAAAACTGCTGGTCTGACATCCAGCGACACGAACAGGTAGGCGACATGGATGACTTGAATTACCGGGTAAGCGGTATTGTTTATTGCCTGGCACCGCTTGCGGAACTGAACGGCGCGGCAAGCGTGACCTTTGCCGAAATGAAATTTACCGGCCGACTGAAATGGGCGGTCCCCAAATGATTGTCGCGCGCGTCGTCGCAATCCTTGTTATTGGTTTATTGCTCAGCGCGCAAAGTGCGCCACAACTCGATCTTGAAACCGATTTCAGCAAAAGCGTGCTCATTATTTCCGCGAATGAAAACGCCTGCTACCGATTCGATGTGTACCTGGCGCTGAGCCGTGCGCAGCAAATGCAGGGTCTGATGTTTGTACGGGGCATGCCGGAAACAACCGGCATGCTGTTTGCTTACAGCCAGGCCAGGCATCTCTCAATGTGGATGAAGAACACCTACATTTCGCTCGACATATTATTCATTCGCGCCGACGGTACTGTTTCCTCGATCGCGAAAAACACCGAGCCGCATTCGCTGGAATCAGTCGGCGCAATCGAGCCACTAAATTTCGTGCTGGAACTGAACGCCGGCGTCACGGAAAAACTGAGCATCGAGCCCGGCAGCACATTGTATTTTCAAGCCAGTGACCAGGAGTAGCCGCTAGCGACCGGTTCGCTAGCATGGAGCCATTCCTGTTAGTCTGAATCGACCTGTGATCGACATCAAAGCAGGGGGTGTCATGTCGTTCATCCGTGAACTCAAGCGTCGCAACGTCTTCAGGGTAGGCATCGCCTATCTCGTCGTTGCATGGTTGACCTTGCAGATCTCGGATGTCCTGATTTCATTGCTGAAAGTGCCGGAAATAATCGGCCGCGGCGTCGTCTTGCTGCTGGTCGTCGGCTTTCCACTGGCGGTCATTCTCGCCTGGGCATTCGAACTTACGCCGGAGGGCATCCAGCGCGATAAAGACGTCGATCAATCAGCCACTGCCAGGCGGCCGTCACACCGCAAGCTGGATCTTGTCATCATCGTGTCGCTCGTCCTGGCCCTGGGATTCGTTGCCGTTGATCAGTATGTGCTCGAGGAACAGCGTGGCAACGCTGTCCTGTCAGCGGATGCTGAGAAAGCAATCGCCGTATTGCCGTTCGTCAACCGTAGTGCACTTGAGGAGGACGCCTACTTCGTCGACGGCATCCATGACGATATCCTGACGCAACTCCACAAACTGTCCGGTCTCGATAAAGTCATCTCAAGGACCACGATGGAGCAGTATCGGGATACGAAAAAATCCATGCCGGAAATCGCACGAGAACTCGGTGTTAGCACCATTCTCGAAGGCGGCGTGCAAAAAGTGGGCGACAACATACGGGTTACTGTCCAGCTAATCGACGCCAGCAACGATGAACATCTGTGGGCAGAGAACTACGACCGCAAACTGGATACGGAAAATATCTTTGCCATTCAAAGCGAGATCGCGACCGCGATAGCCAACGCCTTGCAGGCTACGCTGACACCTGATGAAGTAATCGGGCTTGCGGAGCTTCCAACTGACAATCTGCAAGCTTACGACCACTTTCTGCTGGGCAGACAGGGCATAGCACGCCTGACGCTCGATACTTTGCAAGAGGCAGTCATACATTTCGAGGCGGCGATTGAACTTGATCCGCAGTTTGCACTCGCCTTCGTCGGCAAAGCCGATGCAGTCAGCCTGATGGCTGGATTTGGAGGGGCACAGAATCAAGCGGAACGTGACACACTGTTGAATACGGCGGAACAGGCTGCGCAGCAGGCGCTGGCTTTGGATCCACAGCTGGGTCATGCCTACACGACACTCGGGTATGTCGCCTGGCGCAGGCAGGACTACGACACTGCCGAAGCGCACCTCATTAAAGCATTGCGGCTGGCGCCCGGCTACTCAGAGGCCTTTGGCCGCTACGCACACGTGCTGTGGGACACAGGACGAGAAGACCAGGCCTTGCAAATGGCACGACGGGGACACCTGTTGGATCCGATGTCGCCGACAGCGAATGTCGTTCTTGGCATCGCATTTGATATCAACGGACAATCGGAAGAAGCGCTGGCCAGTTTCGATCGCGCTTTGGATATCGATCCCGATTTCGATTTTGCTCTATCTCGCCTGTACGAATTCTATTCGACTCACGGCGACCTCGGTCAGGCGGTCGAAGTGTACAGGCGCCTGTACGCCTTGAACCCGACGGTCGATGATTTTGCGCTGGAGTTGATGTACTTGTATGAAGACCTGGGGGCTGACCAGGAGTTTGCCTACTGGCGCGACCGCGCGTTGCCGAGTCAGTCCGACGAATCGGCCCGCGATGACTCGATGCGTAGCCTGGCGCTGGCGGGTCGAAACGATGAGGCGTTGCCGATGGCCCTGGAATTGTTAGACGAGGGTTCTTATTGCACTACTTGCTGGTTTATCGTCAGGAATGAAATGCAAAGTGATCCGGAGGCAGTCTTGCAGTTGTTTAACAAGTACCGGGGTGAGCTCGACATTTCAGGCCAGCAAAAAATTACCAGGAAAAATACCTCGCTAGCTCCTGTCGCTATCTGGGCATTGCGCGAAACCGGCGCCATCGATCAAGCTGATGCACTCGAAAAAACAGTTCTGGACATTGCGCAGAACCATCCGCGACGCGCCGTCTTTGGCTTCTACATCGATATAGAGGACGTGAAGATTCACGCCTACCGAGGACGTAAGCAGGAAGCCCTTGCCGCAATGCGCCTTGCGGTCGATGCCGGGTGGCG
>JBLHLN010000084.1:0-8484 GCA_047620565.1 Woeseiaceae bacterium | reverse complement strand
GTTCTCGGATTCAATCCCCGCGCTGGCCGACCCTGGCCCGATTACGTTGCCACCGTTCCAGTCGGTGCTCAATTTCGTTGAAGCCCGCACGGTGACTCGCGAAGATTGGGCAGCTTACGCACAGGCGAGGATCAATGTGGGTGAGCGCACCACACTCGTGGCCGGTGGCCGATATCAATCTGAAGATCAGCTGGATGAAGCGGTCCAGTTCTTCTCCATTCCATCCAGCCAGACGCTGGATAACAACAAGTTCACCTGGAAGCTTGGACTCGACTACCAGCTTACTGGCGACCACCTGTTGTACGGTCTGATTTCGACAGGCTGGAAGAACGGTGGCACTAACCCCGGGGCACTCAACGGCGCGATCAACGTGCCGGTTGCTTTCCAAGCGGCTGAAGTAAGCTCTTTCGAGTTTGGTTCGAAAAGCACATTTGCGAATGGTCGCCTTAGACTCAACATCGCTGCGTTTTTGTACGACTACGAAAATCTGCAATTTATGGAAGAGGACCCCGTGCCTTTCGCAGGCGGAACCGGCAATATTCCATCGACAGAGGTTTACGGTATTGAATCAGAATTCAACTGGCTGCTATCGGATACCTGGCGACTTGACGGTCACCTGACGTGGTTGGACGGTGAATTTAACGATGACCACTTCACGCTTGATGTTGTGGATTTTCGTGAGGCGTTGGTGCCGGGTTTCATCGGCCTGTTTACGCCTGAAGGTTTCAACGTGCGGCTGAACTTAAGCCAGAGCACAAACCTGAAGGGCAACACACCGCCCAAGTTGGTGGATTTCTCAGCGCGTATGGCGTTAACAAATACCCATGAGATGGGTAGCGGATCATTGACATCGCGATTTGAGTACGTGCATCGTGGCGAATATCAGTACCGCGTATACAACAACCCGTTGGTCGATACGGTGCCGCCCTACGATATTTTCAACTTGTCGTTCGACTACTATATGCCCGACAGGAATCTCAGCATTGGCCTGGGAGCATCAAATCTGTTTGATGAAGACGGTGTCAATTCGCGCTTCAGTAATCCATTTGGTCTATTGACGACCAGCGAAGAGTTTATTCCGCCACAGGAAGTTTTTGGGTTCTTCAGGCTGGACTTCTGAAGCGCTAGTCCGGTACGAGAAAACGTGCTTTCAACAAATAGTGATCGGATGGATAAAGGCCCTGCTCAGAGCGCGACTTATCCAGTAAAATTTCCTGCGCCTGCAACGCGGCATCGGTCAGAATCCAGTCAACACGACTCGCGTAGTCGATTGTTTCAAGAAAATTGTGATGGCTGGGCTCCTCTTCCTGACCCAGTTCCAGCCACGGGTCTTGCAGACTTGGCCAGATCTCGTTAATGAGAGCTCGAACACGGCCCTCTGGCGATTCGTTGAAGTCGCCCATCAACAACATCGAACCCTTCATTCCCAAAGCGTCTATCTGTTCCATCAATACGCGAACCTGGTGGAGTCTCGTGTCGGGTTTCAGCTCGTCGAGATGGACATTGACTGCGAGCAGGTCGTTATCAAAAAAGGCCCAGGTACAAAGCCGTGCGTATTGACTGCCAAATGAGGACGAACCGATGGTGGCCGGTGATTCCGACAGCCAGATATCACCGGACTCGCGGAGGGTCAGGGTGTCGGGGTTGTAGAAGATGCAGGGGTACATCAGAGATGCCTCCCATCGACGGTGCGTGTCCGCACAACGGAGGCTGGTCAGGCGATCAGCCATATCCTGAAGCTGTGGGTGCTTGCCTTCCTGAGTCGCAAGCAGGTCGGGACAATATTCAAGCAAACAACTGGCGAGAAAGTCTCTACGATTTTCCCAGCAATGTTGTTTGTCCTGCGGCTCGTCATATCGAATGTTGCTCGATATGACGGATAGCAGCTTGGTGGAAGGTAATCGCATACTTGTCTGATCTCAGAAGAAAATAAGAATATCACGTAGTTATCGATGCATAACGTGAGAGACTGAAAAAATGAAAGCGGTCATGTACAGGGCATTTTCAGAGCAGCCAAAAATAGAGCAATTGGCAGACCCGGTTCCGCGTAGTGATGGCGTGGTGCTGAAAGTCATGGCAAGCGGTGTTTGTCTGAGCGACTGGCACGGATGGCAGGGAAATGATCCGGATATCAAGCTACCGCATGTTCCTGGTCATGAACTGGCCGGCGTGGTCGAGGCTGTGGGTGATGAGGTTACCCAATGGAAGCTGGGTGACCGGGTTACGGTACCGTTTGTTGGCGGCTGCGGTAAGTGCCCTGAATGCGCCTCGGGGAACCATCAGGTCTGTGATCACCAGTTTCAACCAGGCTTTACTCATTGGGGTTCGTTCGCCGAATACGTGGCGATTCACTATGCCGACGTCAATCTTGTTCGTTTGCCACCAGAGATGAGTTTTGAAACGGCTGCCAGCCTGGGTTGCCGTTTCGCTACATCGTTCAGAGCCATAGTGGATCGGGGCCAGGTGTCCGCCGGCCAATGGGTCGTCGTGCATGGCTGCGGTGGAGTTGGTCTGTCGGCGGTTATGATCGCGAGCGCGTTGGGTGCGAAAGTCCTGGCGGTCGATATTTCAGATGAAAAGTTAGCGCTGGCTATTCAGTTAGGTGCAGATGACAGCCTCAACGTAAATTCCGTGGCGAATGTTTCTGACGCTATCCGGGATCTGACAGGTGGAGGCGCGCACGTATCGGTAGACGCGATTGGAAATGCAGAAGTCTGCTTCAATTCGATCAATAGCCTGCGGAAGCGAGGCCGGCACGTTCAAATAGGCTTGATGGTGGAGGAGGACAGCCAGCCCAAAATTCCGATGGACAAAGTGCTTGCCAACGAACTTGAAATACTCGGCAGTCACGGAATGCAGGCGTATCGATACGCCGAAATGTTAGAAATGATCGTTGCCGGGAAATTGTCGCCGGAGCGACTGATCGGCAAGACGATAAGTCTCGAAGAGTCGATTTCAGTGCTTACTTCGATGCACGACTTCAGTACTACCGGCGTAACGATAATTACCGAGTTCTAGCTGGCCCAAACGCACTCAGGAGTGTTCTTGTAGCCCCTCAAATGTTCTTGAATTGGGGCAAAAGTCGTTGTCACCTTTTTCGTTGCAGGTCAGCCATCGTTCGCACACGTCTTCAGACTTACAGTTTCGACAACGTCGCCGCACTTCACCCATGACTGTTTCAAGATCGCTACTCGATGCGATGGCAGGATCAAGTCCGAGCGATTCGATCATCGATAACATTCGCCGTTCGGAGTTTGCGGCCAGATAGGATCGGTAGGCGAAAATCAATACAAAGGTCACGATTACCATCGCGGTAACACTGAAAATTTGTATAAAAGACAAGTTCATCTCCTGAATATAGGCCTGCGGCGATGGAAATGAACTACGTAGATTCCGTCGGCGTTGTCTATCGCCCGCTGGTGAACCCCACTGGACCCGGTCATAATCGACGGAATGTGAGTTTCAGTAAGAGCGAACCGAGTGGTAAAAATAATTTCAAGAATTCTTGGATGGGGTGCGATCAGTGTTTCGCTGATCGCGATACTTGTATCGGGTGGGGTTTACATAACCACCTACCATCCAGACGCGGTCGAAGATGAGGCAATTATTTCTCTTGCAACTGCCCCGCAATTAAAGCCCGGGCAACGGTTGAAGGTCCTGAGCTGGAATTTGCAATTTCTTGCCGGCAGACCGGGCAACAATTTCTTCTTTGATGGCGGCAGCGATCCCTGGCCATCACCGCAGACAGTGATGGCGAATGCCAAAGCGGTGGCAAACATAATTCGGCAAGAGGACCCCGATGTCATTTTATTGCAGGAGCTGGATGATGGCGCGGAGCGGACGCACTTCCAGGATCAGTTACAACTAATCCTCAAATTGCTGCCTGCAGATTATGCCGTACATACGTCAAGTTTCTACTGGCTGGCGGACTTTGTTCCGCACAGTGAGCTTCTCGGTGGTGTTGGCATGAAGATGTCAATTATTTCCAAGTATCGCCTGGCATCGGCCAAACGATATGCACTTCCAGCGATCACCACACATGACATATTGGCCAGGCAATACAATCTCAAGAGAGCCATTCAAGGGACGTACCTGCCCATCGAAGGGGGCGGTAAGCTGAACCTGCTTAATACGCATCTCAGTGCATACGCACAAGGAAGTGACACGATGCAGCGGCAGGTGGCGATGGTCGATAAGGTTCTCGGAGCTTATGCAGCCGCAGGGGAGCCTGTTCTGTTAGCGGGTGATTTCAACCTGCTGCCTTCCGACGCCGCTTATCAGGATCTGGGTGCTGGCAGCCGCAAGTATTACAACAAGGGCGGCACCGAGATAGCACCGTTACTTAAACGTTATAGCTCTGTACCCTCGCTTCCAGAAACACTGGGTGCTAATCGCAAGGATTGGTTTACTCACATTGCAAATGACAATCACAGTGAGTCGCCTGACAAGACCATCGACTACATCTTATTTACCGGCAAATTGACCTTACGCGAGCACTATGTCAGATCACTGGATACGATCAAAATATCGGATCACCTGCCAGTAGTGGCTAACTTTACGCTGTCGCCCTGATTTTCAAACTTAACGCGGAAGAACAGAGAATACAGTACCGGCACGACCAACAACGTTAGTGCGGTGGCGAACGCCAGCCCAAACATGATCGTAATAGCCATCGGCCGGAACATTGCCGAACCACCCCACAACAACGGCATCATGCCGAGTACAGTTGTCGCAGTGGTTAACAGGATCGGTCTCAGGCGTTGCTGACAGGCCTGCATGACCGCGTCACTCTCGGTGCGACCAAAATCACGAATTTCGATCGCGATGCGATCCAGTAAGACGATAGCGTTATTGATAATGATGCCGGAGAGTGAAATCAGGCCGAGTATCGTGAAAAATCCGAAGGAGGAATTAACAACCAACAGGCCGAATGTGACGCCAACCAGACCCAGTGGAATAGTGGAAAGGATAATCATCGGCCGTCGCATTGAGTTGAACTGGCCGACAAGGAGCAGCAATATCAGCATGCCGGCCGCTGGTAATTCCGCCGCAATCGACGCATTGGCATCGCCGGATTCCTCAACCTCACCGCCTATTTCAAAACGGTGACCGGCCGGCCAGCCCGGTTGCTGCGATTCCAGCCAGGGTCCGAGTGATTTCATGACTTCTGTAGCCGTCGTCTCGGCTCCGACTTGAACCTGGAGTGACAGAGTACGCTCGCGATCGCGTCGTTCAATCATCCCGGACTCAAACGTCAACTCCACATCGGCGACCTGTTTCAGAGGGACGCCTTGTTGTGCGCTCTGCGAATACACACTCAAACCATCGAGCTTGCTGAAGTCCTGTCGGTCGGCGGCCAATGTGCGCAAGGTCACCGGGATAAGGTCATCACCTTCGCGAAACTGCGTGAGGTCGATACCGGTCAGGCCGGCATTCAGGGAATACGCAACATCTTCACTGCTCACCCCGGCCCGTCGCGCCAATTCCTGGTTAACTTTGACCAGCAGTTTCTTTGTTTGCAGTCCCCAGCTGTTCTTGACTGCTGTTACGCCGGGGATTGTGTACAACTGGCCGGTGACCTCGTCCGCCATCGAATAAAGCGTATCAATGTTCTGACCCGACAAACGCACGATGATGGGATAACCCACGGGTGGACCATTTTCGAGTCGAGCGACCTGAGCTGATAAATCCGGTTGATTCTCACGTACATAATTATCGATACCGGCAATGACTTCGTCGACATCTTCACCTGATGTGGTGTTCACAATCACAAATGAGTTGGCCGGATTTTGATTGGGAGGATTCAGGCTCAGCATGAAGCGCGGCCCACCTTCACCAATGAACGTCAGCCAGTTCCGAACCTTCGGAGTTCCCGACTCCGGGGTGAGATAGTTGTCCCTGATGAAGCCATCGACGCCGTCGAGTACATCCTGGCTCGCTTCGATGGAAGTTCCGAGTGGCATTTCCAGTTTTGCAGAAAAAATCGGGTCTTCCGATGGTGCGATAAATTCCTGGCGCACGATCCCCATGCCCGCAATTGCAAGAACGAACAGGAAAACAATGACCGCGAGAAACCGGTAAGGACATCGCAGAGACGCGCCAAGCAATCCGCGATAATAACCGTACCAGCGACCGGAAAACTCGTCTTCGCCGGTTTGCGATCGCGACTTCACTCTTAGTGCGAATGTCGAGATCAGCGGTATAAATGTCATCGCAAGCAGCCAGGACAGTAGCAGTGCGATTCCCACGACGTAGAATATATCCGACGTGTACTCGCCCACCGCAGACTTTGCCATTGCAATGGGCATGAAGGCGATGGCCGTGGTCAGCGACGAAATGAGCAGCGGTGTCTTGAGTTCTTTTCCCGATTCGACCGCTGCTTCTATAGCGCTGGCTCCCTGCTCGCGCCGAACGAGGATCGATTCCACCACGACGATGGCGTTATCTACGAGTAGTCCCAGTGAGATAATCAGCGCAGCCAACGATATCTGGTTAACACTGATATCGACCACATCCATGACGAAGAATGACGCGACCATCGTTGTCGGGATCAGCGTGCCAACCACCAGACCGGTCCGCAATCCGAGAAACGCGATCATCACAATAATGACAATGAAAATAGCTTGCAGAAGACTGGACGTGAAATTATTAACATTGGTGTTAACCAGGTCGGCCTCGAACCAGACTTGTTCGATCTTGACTCCCCACGGATACTGGGCGATGAGCTCCGGCATCAACGTGTTGAGACGCTCACCAAGACTCAGGACGTTGCCGCCATCGCGCATTGAGATTGCGAGCGCAAGTGCCGGCTGGCCATTCGAGCGCGCGACGCTTTGCGGTGGGTCCTTGTAACCACGATAGACATCAACAATGTCCTGCAGATACACGTGTGCACCGCCAGGCAATTCGATCACGGTGCGCTGCAAATCCTCGACAGACTCAAAGTTACCAGTGGGTTCAAGTGTTATGCGTTCACGACCGCTGATGATATCGCCACCCGATGACAGAATATTCACTCCGGCCAGTGCTGCCGATAATTGCTGCGGGGAAAGTCCTAGTTCGGCTAGACGTGAATTGCTGTACTCGACGAAGATGACTTCTTGCTGCGCACCGTGAATATTGACCTTGGCAATATCCGGTTCATTAAGCAGGGTGTCTCGAAGCTCATCGGCAACGGCTTTCAGTTCTGCGTAGGAAAAACCATCGCCTACCAACGTATACACGCTGCCGAAAACATCACCAAATTCGTCATTCACCTCCGGAACCATTGCTCCTTGTGGTAAGTCCGCTGTTATAGAGTCCACTTTGCGGCGCATGTCGTCGAAAATCGGCCGCATGATCTTGTAGCTTTCTTTAAAATTGACTTTGATGATTGAGATGCCCGTTCTCGACTCGCTGATGATGCTGTCGATTTCCGGCATCTCCTGCACTTTTTCCTCAATCTTGTCGGTGACGAGTTGTTCGACGCGCTCGGGACTGGCGCCCGGGAACTGCGTGGTGATCACCGCGGTGCGCACGATAAATCCAGGGTCCTGCGCTTTTGGAATGTTTTGAAGTGCGAGCAGACCGGACAGAACAACGAGTACGACTACGGTGATCGTAATACGGTTCTTGTCTATCGCTATGCGAGTGAGGTCCATCGTATCGATTCCAGGTCAGGGGATCAGAACGCGCTGACCTTCACGAATGACCGACAAACCGGCCGTAATAACTCTATCTCCCACCGCCAGGCCATCGAGTACTTCAATACCCGACTGGCTCAGTTCTCCGAGCACCACCGCGCGCCGCGTAACCACCGCCTGATCGTCCTTATCCTGTTCAGCGATAAACACAAAGGTGCCTGACGGGCTGCGCATTATCGCGGCAACTGGCAAAACGATGCCGTTACCCAGTGCCGAAGTATCAAACTGAAACGTGACGTCGGCCGCCAGGCCAGATCGCAGGGCCGCATGTTTTTCGACGATTTTGATGACCACCGGGAATACGGCCTGGTTGCCAGCTGATGCGATAGCAATCTCTGAAACTCGCCCGGCGAACACCGTATCCGGAATCGCACCGAATGTGATTGATACCGGAGTATCCTGGTCGACGCTGCCGATAACGCTCTCCGACAAATCGAGGTTGACTTCAAACTCATCGCCGCAACTGACGGCTATAACCTGTTGCCCGGAGGAAACGTTTTCATTGACCTCTGCATCAATTGACACGATCGAACAATCGTCATCTGCGAGCAACCGTGTGTATGACTCATTCAGGCGAGCGATCTCCAGGGCTTTGCTTGCAGACGCCACTTGCGCACGTACCGCTTCTGCCTGAGCGCGCGCCTGATCCAGATCGTTAAGCGATGCATTCTCATTGGCGTACAAGCCTTTTGTCCGGTCGTAATTTGCGATCGCATTGCGCTCATTGGCCTGTGCTTCGACCAGTGTGGCCTGTGCCTGCTGTATTTGCAGGGAGTAACTGGCCGCGTCGAGTTGAGCAATT